>JAGBNX010000008.1 GCA_017634155.1 Clostridia bacterium
CAAGTGTTCTAATTATAATTTTTTAGATAATTTATATATTTTCATATTTATCAATCTATTTTCTTCAATAATTTATGTATTTTCACATTTATTAGCAAAAAATTAGAATTATTAAAATTAAACAAAAAAATCTCTCCGGCGCCACCGGAGAAATTGGTTTGGCTCCTTTATAGTACCAGATTTATACATGGAAATAATATTCTATGAATTGGTCACTTCTATCCATTTTTAGCGATACCATTTATTTGATTTGTTGAATTTTTTTTGTTTACAAAGTAGCATGAAAGCTGTTATCTAGTCTTTTGGGAGGAAGTTTTTGAATCTAAAAGAATTTTGTTTGCAGGTACGAAGAGATATAGTTCAAGAAATCGGCACTTTTGGAGTTGGCCATATCGGTGGTTCGTTCTCAATTGTAGAAATCTTGGCAGTTTTGTATAAAAATTACATGAATTTTGACCCGAAGAATCCCAAAAAAGAAAGCAGAGATAGGCTTATTGTTTCAAAAGGGCATTCGGGGCCGGCCGTTTATGCAGTATTAGCGAATTTAGGCTTTTTTGATAAGTCTTGGCTTTTGAATTTAAATAAACCCGGTACAAATTTGCCAAGTCATTGCGATATGAATAAAACTCCTGGAATAGACATGACTACAGGTTCTCTTGGTCAGGGTTTTTCGTGCGCTGTCGGGATTGCATTAGGCTCAAAATTAAAAAATGATAAGGCTAAAATTTACACGATAATCGGTGATGGCGAATCCCAAGAAGGTCAAATTTGGGAAGCTACTATGTTTGCAAGTCATAATAAACTTGATAATTTAATTGCTTTTTTGGATTATAACGGCGCTCAAATCGACGGTAAAACAAACGAAGTTTGTTCTATTGAGCCTGTTGCCGAAAAATGGAAAGCTTTTGGATGGCACGTGATTGAAGTTAAAAACGGAAATTCTTGTGAAGAAATTAACGATGCTTTAAAAATAGCACAAAATATAAAAAATAAGCCTTGTATTATAATAGCAAAGACTGTAAAGGGCTATGGCGTTTCTTTTATCGAAAAAGCAGGAGTTGATAATCACAGCATGAATATCAGCAAAGAGCAATTAGAATTAGCGCTCGAAGAGCTAAAAAAATAAATATTAATTAAATTTATTTAAAACTAAAATTAATATGATGGACAATAGAGGTAAAAAAATTGGAAATGCGTAAAGTTCTGGCTGCAGAACTCGAAGAAATCATGAAAATAAACGAAAAAGTAGTTATAATAAATGCCGATCTTGCAAAAGCTGCCGGACTTTCAGGTTTGTATTCAAAATTCCCAAAAAGGTGCTTTAACGTCGGAGTCGCTGAGCAAAATATGGCCAGCATAGCCGCAGGACTTTCAAGTTATGATTTTGTTCCGTTTATTTTTACTTTTACTCCGTTTGCTACAAGACGTATTTGCGATCAGATAGCCGTCTCGATATGTTATTCAAAACAGAATGTAAAAATTTTTGGGTTAGATCCCGGAATTACTGCTACTAATAATGGCGGCACTCATATGAGTTTTGAAGACGTCGGAATTATCAGAAGTATGCCGCAAACGACTATTTTTGAGCCTTGCGATGAAGTACAACTTAAAAAATCTTTAAATCAAATCTTGAATTATGAAAGTATGATTTATGTACGTGTTTTTAGGAAAGGCAATATAAAAATTTTTGGCGAAAATAATTATGATTTTAATTTATTAAAAGCTGATATTATTAAAACAGGTAATGATATTTCTATTTTTTGTTCAGGCATAATGGTCGAAGAAGCTTTAAAAGCATATGAAATTTTAAAAAGTAAAAATATATCGGCTGAAATTATTGATGTTCATACTATAAAGCCGTTAGATTCAAAAACTATTTTGAATTCTATTGAAAAAACTAAAAAAGCAATCGTCGCTGAGAATCACAATAAATTTGGCGGATTATTTTCGGCAATAAGTGAATTTACAGCCGAGAATTTTCCGATCCCCGTGAAATATATCGCAATAGAAGATGAATTCGGTCAAGTTGGGAATTTAGATTTTTTAAAAAAATATTATAAATTAACTTGTGGAAATATCGTCGAAAAGGCTCTTAGCTTGGTGAATTAATTGGCTAAAATATTTACTCTTAAGCGAGTTGCAATTACATGTTTTATTATTTTATTAATAATTGTTACTAGATTTGTTTATATTTATTTTTTTGTAAAAGTAAAAACAGAATGTGCAAAAATTACTAAATTCAGTGAATTTATTGACGCAAAAGCTTTGATAATAAGAGACGAAGAGGTTTTGCAAAATAATTCTAAATTTTTAAAAGTTATTTGTCCGGATGATTCAAAAGTTGCCAAAAATCAGGTTATCGCTAAGATTTATGAATCAGATGATTTATTAAATAGCGATAATAAGATTAATTTAGAAAAATTAGAAATTCTAAAAATCGAAGATATTAATACTAAAATTAATAATATTATAAGAAATATGATTCATAATAAAATTTATGATTATAATATTTTGACTTTTGCCAGAATGCATGAAAAAGTTTTAAATAGCAAAAAAAATCTAGAAATAATTCAAAATAATTTAGATAATAATATTAGTTTTGATGAAATAAAATCAGAAAGCAACGGGTTTTTTAGTAATTGCACTGATGGTTTTGAAGACTCACTTAATTTAAGTATTACTGACGATGAAATAAAAAATTTAAATTTTAAATCTTATTCTAAAATAAATAATAATAATAATAATATTTTTGGCAAGATTATTAAAAATAATAATTGCATGATTTTGTGTTATTTGGATTCTAAAAATAATTTGATTGCAAACAAAAAAAAGTTCAAAATAAAATTTGAATTAAATAACGAAGAATTTGATTGTGATTTTGTAAAATTAATAGGAATTGGCAATAATAAAAAAATTGCAGTTTTTTATACTAATATAAATAGTTTTTTTGCCAATTGTAGGCTTGAAAACATAAAAATAAAGACTAAATCAGACGAAGGTATAAAAATAAATAAAAAAAATTTGCATAGTAAAAACGGCAAAACAGGCGTGTTTATTCTTGACCGGCGAACAATAAAATTTAGATTAGTCGACGTTTCTTATGAATCCGGTAAATTTGCTATTTGTCATATAAAAGACTCAGATCCTGATTATCTTAAAGAAAACGATTTAATTATTACTTATGGACATAATTTATATGACGGTAAAATTTTAAGATTATAAAAGAGTAAGATCTCTCAGGCGGTTCCAGAGAGTGTATTTTGTTATTTTTAATTGTCATTCATGCCAATCATAGAAATTTTTGAGTTAATTTTAATATTATATTTTATATTTGGCAAGATTTTAGATTTCCAATCTTTTTCGATCGATTTAAAATATTTCGGATTGCTATTTCGCAAAATTTTTCCGAATTTAAATAAATCACAGTTTTCTTTTGTACTTTCGTTTATTACTTTTTCGCACAATAATTTTAGATTATTATTTAATTCTTTTTCTATATTAATTTCTATTGATTTTATATTCTCAAAATTTTGTTCGCTTTCGAATAAATTTGCATTTAATTTTATAAATATATCAAATTCTGGCAAATTATTTTCTTGATTTAATTTAGCTTTTATTTTTGTCTTTGGAGTTTCGATTTTGCAAGAAATTAAATTTTTATTATAATCAAAAACATAAATTCCAGGTTTTGGACTGTTTTTTAGTATTTGAATGGCAATACTATTATTTTTATCCATAATTTTTATTAATTTATCGTAATTAAAAATAGAAGTACTCTCGCATTTTATTAAATTTTGTGAATTTTTTTCTAAAAGCATCAAACAAGCGTCAGAAATCGGCGTTTTAACTTCTTTTTCAAAATCAAGAATATTCGTATCAGATTTTTCGTCGACTAAATCTCGAATTTCTGAAGCTTTAATTATTTTATTATTATTTTCCGGAATAATTTTCAAAAAATCTCCGGCGTTATTTTGGGCGATTCTAAGTTTTACTGACGGTCTATTTTCGTAATATCTCGAAAAAAAATCGATAATTTTTATAATTCCGTTTTTGGCTAATTCTTCGCTGAAAATTATAATTTTATTTTGCGAATAAAGTGGCGTGAGACCCGTAATTTTTTTTAAATTTTCAAGAGCTTCGCTCACTGTATTACCAATCGATTCTATTACTCGAATTTTTGGTTCGTTTTTATCTTCAGGATTTTTAAAATCATAAGCTTGGACTGTTAATTTATAATTATTATTATTATTTTCATGATTTAAATCTATTGCTATGCCTTGAATCATAAGTTTTTCGTGTAATTCACTTTGTTTTTTTATTCCAAAAAATAAAAATATTACCGGCAAAATACAAATTAATAATAAATTTAAATTTTGAAAATTTAATTTAGTTTTTTCTGGTTTCAAATTTCAGGCTCCTGTTTAAATTTAGATATTTTTTTGATAATTAATAAAATCAACGGAACCAAGAAAGCTGTAAAAATAGTCATAAAAAATAAAAATCTCGTGTCAAAAATTCCGGACATTATATTTGAAATTTTTACGAACATATTCGTGATTATTAATATAATTCCCAGTAAAAATATAATTATTTTATTGCTTTTTCTTCCAAAAGATTTTCTAAGACATTCAGAAGACAAATTCAAAAACAAAGATAATTTTAAAAATATTCCAGCAGTCCAGAGTCCCAAGTATAACGAATCTAGATTTTCAAACTTACTGATTTTTGCGGCGCTCGTCGCAGTATATATCGGAAAAAGTTTTATATCTGAAAGCTCGCCTAAAACGCCAGTTACCAAAAAAATCATGCTTGACATCAAGAATAGAACTAAAAAATTCCAAGTTATAATGCCTTTTTTGATATTCCCGAAACACATCGGCAAAAGCATTCCCATTGCCGGTATGCATGACATTCTTGAGAGCATGAAAAATATTCCGTCTGTTAAAGAATTATAATTTTCGTAAAAAAACGGTCTGAAATTTGTAAAATCTATTAATTTAAAAAGCGAAATATAAATCATGATTAGTAAAAAAAACGTCAAAAAAAGTATTATCGCGCCAGCTCTTGCGATTGCATTTATGCCTTTTGCAGCCGAATAACATGCGAAAATTATTATGCTAGTTAACAAAACTAAAAAAGAAATCGGCGGATTTATCACACTTTCGATAAAAATTTTAAAATTCGATAAAGTATAAGTGCAAGATAATAAAAAATAAAACGCATAAATTACCGAAATTATCTTGCCAAACTTGCCCAAAATTTTCTCGTTTATGTCTGTAATATCTAAATTTTCGTTATTTTTAAACAGAATCATCATTGGAATTATTAAAATAAACGTAATAATAAATACCAGTAACGAAGAAATTATGCAGTCCCAAATATTATGATTATTTATCGACGATGAACCGAAAGTCATACTGATAACTAGCCTGTTTATCATGAAAAGAGTTATCAATTGCGGCACAGAAATTATTTTTTGATTCATGATTTACTCCTAGTGATAAATAATTATATTTTCCGGCGCTGCCGGAAAAAGAAAGAATATTTCGGCACTGAAATTATTTTTTGATTCAAAATTTGCTCCTAATTTAAAATAAAATTACATATTTTTCTTGTTGATATAATAAAAATCAAAAATTAACTTGCGTTTTTTTCTGGCATTGCCGGAGAAAGCACTAATATACAGACCCCGGCATATTTTGAATTTTATTTTTGTTTTTCGAAAGAGTCTTCCAACTGGTTCTGATTATTGAATCTCGCATTCCAAACAGACCAAACGGCGAAATCGGCGAAGTAAATGGGATTCCAAAATTTGATTTTGAACATAAATTAACTAAAACGACTGTGAATAATATCATTATGCCCCAAATTCCAAGAGTTCCGCCGGCAATTATGAACAAAAGACGCAAAAGTGCAATTGGCTCGTACAAATTTGGAATTACGAACGTCGAAATTGCCGTAAGTGCTACTATCATAATAGTCGGTGCTCCTATTAGTCCTGCATTGACTGCTGCGTCGCCGACGACCAGACCGCCTACGATGCTTACGGCATGCCCTAAATTTTGTGGCAATCTTAATCCTGATTCACGCAGAATTTCGTACAAAAAATGAATAATTAAAGTTTCTAGCATTAGAGAAAACGGCGTAGAACCCGTTGCAAGCGAAATTTTATTTAATAATTCGCTCGGAATAAGCTCTGGGTTAAAAGTAGCAAAACCTACGTAAAAACCTGGTAGCAGGATTGATATAAAAAACGCAATTATTTTGAAAATTCGGTTTAAACTAGCAAAATAGGGTTTCATTGCATAATCATCGATATTATGAAAGTATTCTATAAATAAATATGGTACTATTAATGCTGTAGGAGAGCTGTCGACCAGTATCGCTACTCGCCCTTCTACGATTTTTCCGCAAACTGTATCCGGACGCTCTGAAAGTCCAACGCTGCTAAAAAGCGATAAATCACCTTCTTCTTCGAGATATGGCGAAATGCATCCTGAAGTCATAATCGATTTTATATCGCATTTTTTTAATCTTTTTTTGATTTCTTCAATAATTTCAGGTTCGACTCGGTCGTTCATATAGCATATCGATACATAAGTTCTTGTAGTGCTGCCGAGCTGCATAGTTTCGAACTTTAATTTTGGATTTGCTATTCGGCGCCTGATTAAAGCCATATTAAATCTTAAAACTTCTACGAAGCCTTCACGAGAACCTCGCTGGGATTTTTCAGAAGTAGGTTCTGATATCGAGCGAACTTCGAAGCCTTGGACACCAAATACTAAAATCGAATCTTGCCCGTCGATTACTAAAATAGCGCAGCCTATTAATATCATGTTTAGTGCATCTTCGTAATAAAAAACTTCTGATTGGTCGGGAAAAGCCGAAATTTTATCCCGAATTTCGCCGTATAATTCTTTTGGATTGGAAATTTGAGGCTTAAAATTAAGATTAAAATTTACAATAGTTTTTATAATATCGTTTGTTATGTCTTTATTTATCATGCCGTCAACGCTAATAATTGCAGCATCTGAATTAAATATTTTGATTTTTCGTATTATTAAATCAGCACCGCCGTCGAATTCTTTTTGAAAAAATTCTAAAGTTTTTTCGAGTGATTCTTCGACTTTTATCTTAGATCTTGTAGATTCTCGGTTTGTTTCAGTTCTGAAAAAAAATTTTTGTATATCTTTTAGCATTTTAATTTCCTAATTATATTTTAACTTATTTTAATATTATTGATTATTCTGTTATTTACAGTGTTTTAGAAATTTTGAAATACAAATCTATAAGATGTATTATTTCAAATATGAAGCAATTAATTCGTGTAATTAACTAATAAGCGAGGTGTTTTGTATGGAAGCAATAGAATTAAAAGAGCTTGTTAATTTTATAAGTACTAAATTAGTATTTAAATGCGAAGATTGGGATAAAATTTTAATAAAAAATGATTATGTGTATCGTTTTGGTCTTGAACTTATTGGAACAGGATCTGAATTAAATGCTGGCAGTGTTTTAGTTATGGGAAATTCAGAAAAATATTTTATAGATACGCTTTTGCCGTCTGAAAAACTTGAAATTTTCGAAAATTTATTTTCGCGTAGATTTTCAGTTTTATTTTTGGCAGATAGTATCAAGCCTGACTCTTTAATTCCCAAATTTGCAAGCAAATATAAAATTCCTGTTTTTTCGGTAAAAAACGAGGCAGCTTCTTTTATAGCTTTAATTACTAATTTTTTAGAAGAAAAACTAGAGCCTACTATAACAAGACCCGCCGGGTTTTTAAGCATTCACGGCGAAGGAATTCTTTTAACTGGTGAAAGCGGAATAGGCAAAAGCGAAGTGGCGCTTGAGCTTATTCACAGAGGGCATAAATTTATCAGCGATGATTTGACCGAAATACAAAAAAATTCATTAAATTCGCTAATCGGCTTTTCGCCGAGTAATATTAGTAAATTTATCGAAGTCCGAGGCATAGGCATAATAAACGTCCAGCAATTATTCGGAGTTAATGCGATAAAAAAATTCGAAACTATTGACATGATTGTTAATTTTGAAATTTGGGATGAAGATAGAGTTTACGACAGGATTGGCTCAGTTGAAAAATATGCCAATATCTTGGGAATTGATATACCGTTTGTTTCGATTCCTGTTAAGCCTGGAAAAAATTTGGCAGTTATAGTCGAAGTAGCAGCTATGAATAACAGGCTAAAAAAACAAGGTATGGATTCTTATTATGATTTAATGGGCAGAATTTCGTCTGAAGAAATAGAATCAAGAACAAAAACAAGAGAATTAGTTTTCACATGGAATTAAAAATTTAATTTAAATTTAATTTTAAATAAAAACAAAAAAATTGATTTAAATTTTGAAAGGAATTTATTTATTATGAAATTTATAGCAGACACACATTGCCACACAGTAGCTTCTTCTCATGCATATAGTACCATACTTGAAAATGTTGCCGAGGCCAAAAAAAAAGATTTAAAATATATCGCAATTACTGACCATACTGGAGCAATTCCGGACGCTCCGGGCGCTTGGTATTTTCAAAATTTAATAATATTGCCAAAAGAAATTGACGGAGTTAAAATTTTAAAAGGCATCGAAAGTAATGTTTTTGGTCCCAGCGGCAGAATTGATATTCCGGAATTTAACGAAAGAGGCGGTCTTGATTGGGTTATTGCTTCGATTCATGAAGTCGCGTGGTCGGGAGCTAAAACTATTGAAAATTGCACCAAAGCTTGGCTGAACGTCGCAAAAAACCCAATTGTAAACGTAATAGGACACAGTGGGCTTGTAAATTTTAAATATGATTACGAACAAGTTATACCTGTTTTTAAAGAAAATCATAAATTAATTGAAATAAACGCAAGCTCGTTTTCTGTACGAAGAGGCTGCTATGAAAACTGCAAAAAAATTGCCGAAATTTGCAAAAAATGCGAAGCTCAGGTAATTATTAATTCTGATTGCCATATTGCATCACACGTCGGGCGTTTTGACGACGCTTTGAAATTACTCAAAGAAATTAACTTTCCGGAATATTTAATAATTAATGCGAATATAAATTCTTTTGAAAATTATTTGAAAAATTATACTAATTTTTTTAATTAGGAGCTTTTTGTTGAATTATTCTTCGTGTATTAATTATTTTAAAAATTTAAATTGCAAGATTCTAGAAAACGAACTTATGTCCAGACATACTAGTTTTAAAATCGGTGGCACGGCTGATTTATTTATCGAAGTTTATAATCTCGAAAGTCTGCAAAAAATATTAAATTTTTTAAATAAACAAAATATAAAATATTTTTTAATCGGCAACGGCACAAATTTACTAGTTCATGATTCTGGATACAGGGGAGTAATTTTAAGTCTAAAAAATAATTTTGAAATAATAAATATTAACGAAAATATTTTAGAATGCGGAGCAGGCGCTAAGCTTTCGAGCGCTTGCAAGTTTGCTCTGGAAAATTCTTTAAGCGGTCTTGAGTTTGCCTACGGAATTCCGGGCTCCTGCGGCGGAGCCGTTTTTATGAATGCAGGCGCGTATGGCGGCGAAATAAAAGATATTGTGTCAAAAATTACCTGTATTGATAAAAGCGGCTGTTTGTATAATTTTTCGAATAAAAAATGCCAATTTTCGTACAGAAACAGTATTTTTAAACAAGAAAATTTTATTATAACAAATATTTTTTTTAAATTAATCAAAGAAAATCCAGAAAAAATTAAATCTAAAATGAATGATTTAATTCTAAAACGCAAAAAAAAACAGCCATTGGAATTCCCGAGTGCTGGAAGCTTTTTTAAAAGACCTGAAAAAGGCTACGCGTCGGCCATAATCGAACAATGCGGTCTAATGGGATTGCAAATTGGCGGCGCAGCAGTCTCTAAAAAACATGCAGGTTTTATTATTAATTTAGGCGGAGCAACATATAACGACGTAAAAAAACTGCAACTCGAAATCACTTCTCAAGTTTTCAAGAAAACGAACATAAAACTTGAGCCTGAAATTATAGAAATCTAAATTAAGCCGAACAAATTTGACAATTTTCTTTTCTTTTTTTCGCCATTATTTTTATCGATATTTTCTTTATTATCATCTTTTTTATCGTTATCTTTGCTTATAACACGTTGTCCGGGCAAAATACCAGTTGATTCACAAGGTGAATACAAGCTTAAACTAACAAGCTGACCGCCGTTTGATCTTTCAAAATCTAGTCTTATTTCTAAAATTCCATTAGTTTTTTTATTACTAAATACTCCAGAATCTGCCGAGCCCGTGTCTACCATACCATTTGCGTCATAAGGCGTGTATAAAACTTTAACAGTAGGCATGCCAAAACTTCCAAGAGCGAAACTTGATATTATTCCCTCTATATATTCATAAGCCGGATTACTTTTATTATTAACTGCTTCTGCAAGATTTATATTATTTTTATACAAAACTTCCCACAGAGCCAGCATACATTTATACGGCTTACTCCCTGGAACTCCTATGTAACTTGTTCCTGCTTTTTTATTTCTTAAAATAACACACAAGTTCTCAGATCTTTTATTTTCAGGTTTATTAAACTTGGGATTAAGTTTAGTGAAGCCTTTTGTTCCTGTGCTAGTAAAATCGTAAGTTTTATTACTTAAATTACCATTTTGTTTAAAAAAATCCCCAACTGCTGCTTTTTCACTTTCATCTTTTTGCCCTACTGTATTTTTAGCAATGCCATTTTTAGTCAAACTATCTATGCCTTTGTTAAAATAAAGAGGCCTAAAAAAAGAATAGCCTTGCATGCCCAAATATTCGTTTAAAGCTAAACCAGTAGTGCCCAAAAGCAACGCAGTTGGTACAGACAAACGACACAAAATTTTATTTATACTGCTGCCAGTTTTTTTAATAATTTTTTTTGTACTATCAATAAGATCGAACTTATTATGATTATTATTATTAGTTTCTTGTACAATAGAAATTTTTGAGCTGTTAGTAAAATCAGAATTGCTAGTTTTCTCGGCAGTTACAGAATCTTTTATCTTGATATTATTAGAAGAATCAAGATTGTTATTGATTTTTTCGACTTTTTCAGATTCAGATTTAGAAATCAAAGATCCGGGCGCGGCACTGGCCGAAGGACCAACTATGGACGACGCAGCCAAAAAAGAACTAATTTTTAATAATTTTCTTCTAAAATTTTTTCTCATAGCAACTACCTCACATTTCATCATAGTTACAGTAAAAAACAGAATTTTTCACAACATGACATATTTTTGAGTTTATCACATATTATAAATAAAATCAATAATTTTAATTCAAAATTTATTGGCGCCCTCGATAGGAATCGAACCTATAATTGAGTCTTAGGAGGACCCTGTTATATCCATTTAACTAGGGGAACATTATTTAGTTTTTTCGAACTTCAAACCTATTTTACATTTTTCGCCGGCGGGCGCTCCAGCTAAA
>JAGBNX010000009.1 GCA_017634155.1 Clostridia bacterium
AGCACAAAAAAATTTAGAAAATGCGATTGATAAAATAAAATCTGTGCCAAGAGATATTTTTGCCGATATTTTAAAAGAATCTGCTGAAATTTTATGCGAATTTTCAGGTGAAAATCTCGAAACTAAAATCGTAGATTCGGTATTTGAAAAATTCTGTGTCGGGAAATAAATAAAATAAAAAATAAAAAATATTTAAAATTTATGCTGGGAAGTGAAAAATAATTTGAATTTTTTTATGGAATATGATGTTGCAGTAGTCGGTGCAGGACATGCTGGTATTGAAGCCGGTTTAGCCGCTGCAAGACTTGGCGCTAAAACTATAGCTTTTTCTATAAATTTAGATTCAATAGGCAATTGTCCGTGTAGCCCTTCGATTGGCGGTACCGCAAAGGGTACGCTGGTTCGCGAAATCGATGCGCTCGGAGGCGAAATGGCCAAAACTGCTGACATGTGCTTTTTGCACAGCAAAATTTTAAATGCTAGTAAAGGCCCGGCGGCGCAGTCTATCAGAGCTCAAGTCGATAAAAATCAATATAAGATTATTATGAAGCATAAATTAGAAACTCAAAAAAATTTGCATATTCACCAGTGCGAAATTACTGGTATGTTTAAATTTAATAATTTTTGGATTTTAAACACTAATTTGGGCACAAAATATAAATGCAAAGCCGTAGTTCTTGCAACCGGTACTTTTTTGAATGGCAAAGTACATATCGGAGATATTTCAAATAGCAGCGGCCCTGATGGTGTTTTTGCCGCAAGATATTTAACAGATTATATTCAAAAGTTAAAAATTAATACTAAAAGATTTAAAACAGGTACTTCTTCACGAATTTTAAAATCAAGTATAAATTTTGATAAACTCGAAGTTCAGCCGGGCGATCCAGTTGTTACGCCTTTTTCTTATATGACTGAAAATCCCGGTGAAAATAAGCTGGTTTGTCATATTGCCTGGACGAACGATAAGACTAAAGAAATAATACTTAAAAATATTGAAACTTCTCCGATGTACAGTCATAAAATTCATGCAATGGGACCGAGATATTGCCCGAGTATCGAAGACAAAATGGTAAGATTTTCTGATAAAAAAAGACATCAAATTTTTGTTGAGCCCTGCGGACTTGAAAGCGATGAAATTTATCTTTATGGCATGTCCTCTTCGATGCCCGAAGAAATTCAGTTAAAATTTTTGCAGACTATAATCGGCTTTGAAAATTGCGTTATAACGCGCCCCGGGTATGCGATAGAATATGATATTATAGATCCGACTTATATTTTTCCGACGCTCGAAATAAAAAATATGCCGGGACTTTTCAGTGCCGGGCAATTAAACGGAAGTTCAGGTTACGAAGAAGCGGCGGCTCAAGGTTTAGTTGCAGGAATCAACGCTGCTATGCATATTTTTAACAAAAAAAAATTAATTTTAAGCCGCGCGAATTCGTATATTGGCACGCTTATTGATGATATTACTACCAAAGGCGTGAATGACCCGTATAGAATGCTCACGGCGCGCTCTGAATATCGCCTGTTTTTGCGCGTTGATAATGCCGACGAACGTTTGACACCGATTGGAAAAGAAATTGGGCTTGTTACTGACGAATATTTTGAAAAATTCGAAAAAAGAATTTTCTTAAAAGAAAAAGAAAAAAATAGAATAAAAAAAGTTTTTATTAAGCCAAGTTTTGATATTAATAAAATTCTTGAAGATTCTAAAATTTTGCCGATTAGCGAAGCTTTAAATCTAGAAACTTTTTTGCGCAGACCTGAAGTAAAATACGATTTAATTCAAAAAATTGATAAAAATTCTCCGGATTTGCCAAAAAATATAACAGATAGAGTTGAAATAGAAATTAAATATGCAGGCTATATTAAACGCCAAATGCAGCAAATAAAAAAACTTGCAAGACTTGAAAAGATTTTGATTCCTGAAGATATTAATTACATGAATATAGTAAATTTACGGCTCGAAGCGCGCGAAAAATTATCAAAAATTAATCCTATTAATTTATTACAGGCTCAACACGTGCCCGGGATAACTCCTGCAGATATTGCTACGCTTATAATCTGGATTGAAAAATTAAGAAAGCAGGAAGTTTAAAAAATGAATTTTTTTAATAAAATTGGGATAAATTTAAATAATAATCAAATAAAAATATTCGAAAATTATTACAATTTTTTAATCGAATATAATAAAAAAACAAATTTGACTGCGATAACTAACAAAAATGAAATTTTTATTAAACATTTTATTGATAGTTTAACTGTTTCAAAATTTATAAAAAATTCATGTAAATTAATTGATATTGGTACTGGCGCAGGCTTCCCAGGTGTGCCGCTTAAAATATTAAACTCAAATATTAATTTAACTTTGTTGGAAAGTTCCAAAAAAAAGTGCGAATTTTTAAAAGAATTATCTGGTATTTTAAAAATAAATTTTGATATTATAAATAATCGCGCTGAAATTTTATCAAAAGATTTAAATTATCGTGAAAAATTTGATATTTGTGTTTCTCGTGCTGTAGCTAATTTAAGAATTCTTTCAGAATTATGTATTCCGTTCATAAAAATTAACGGAATTTTTATTGCCATGAAAGGGCCAAATTTTGAAATCGAACTTAAAAATTCTGTAAATATTATACAAAAATTGGGGTGCAAAATAAAAAATATCGAAAAAATCATCTTACCATACAATTTTGGTACTAGATATTTAATAATTATTCAAAAAATAAAAAATACTCCAAAAATTTATCCAAGAAGTTTTTCACAAATAAAAAGGATTTTGGATTAAGCTAAAAACCGATTGGCAAAAATGTAATGCCTTCGAATATTTTTACAAAATATGGTCTTATAGGCATTGCTAAAACCAGATAGACTTATCAAAAATATGGGGAAAATACGAGATGAAAAAATTCCTAAAATCAAGCAGTTAATGAACTTTGGTTTTTCAATTTTTTGATAATTAATTTGCAGCTTCTATGCACTTTTAGCAATGCCACCTATGAGGTATTGCCAAAATATATAGAAAAGCTAGTAAAAGAAAGCAAATAAAGAAACAGAAAAAGAAATCATAGAAAGAGAACGAGACCAACAATAAGTTTTACGAGCAAAGCGAGCAAGGTAATGACGAAGAAGACGATTCAT
>JAGBNX010000010.1 GCA_017634155.1 Clostridia bacterium
TATCTTTGTTTATTTTTTACTATTCCATTTTTTGTACATTCTTTTCCATAACATTTTGGACATATCTTTCCGTTTTCCATTTTTCGCTCCATGTTTTATTTCCTGAATATTTTTTCATTTTCTATATATTTTGTCAATACCGTTTTACTTTGTATTTTTTCTTTTAATTATTATAAAAAAGCCTGCTATCATTCCGAAATAATAATTTATAAATCTAAAAAGAATCATGGCAGGAGAAATATTTTTAACTGTAAAAAAATTTTTATAAAGCAACAAAAAACTCCCCTCGGCAGTTCCGGCCGAACCCGGTAGGGGATTAGCAATAGATAAAAGTGTTACAAAAGTTTGCGCTGCTATAAAATTTAAAATCGGAAACCCCGGGCAGCCAAAAGATTTTGCAATAAAAAAAGAAACAAAACAAAATAATATATTTTGCATTATTCCGTAAAAATAAATAACTGGGCTAAAATTTACTGAAAAATTATTTTTCATAAGAAATATCATTTCGTTTTCTAAATTTTCACTTATTTTTTCCGGATTTTTTATTATATGAATTTTTTTTGCAATTTTTAAAATATAATGTATAAAATTCATGACTCTTCTTTTGTTTATAAAAAAAAGAATTAATAATATTATTCCTGAGCATTGAATGATAAGCCCCGCGAGAGTTAAAAATCTAAAACCGGGAATTTTATCTTTAAATTCCTGGCTTTTGAATATTATCGAAAGCGATGAAATTACAATAGTGCATAATTGCGAAATGAAAAATTTTTGCGATAAAATCGAAATCGCCTTGCCTGTCTCTACTTTTTTTGAGTTTAACAAAATAACCTGTGAAGCTTGGCTTCCGGATGAAAACGGCGTTATCGCGCCATAAAACTGCCCGTACATTGTTATTTTAAAATAATCAGATATCGACTTGCTGAATTTTGGTAAAAGATTTTTAATCATAAGGCAATCAAAAAACCATGATAAAAATATCGAAAATATTGCAAGTATTAAATATACAAATTTTAATTTTGGGAATATATTAATTAAAACTAAAAAATTATTGTTTTGAATGCAAAAATAAAGTAATATTCCAAACGAAATCAAACACGGCAGAATTTTCGTGATAAATTTTTTAAAATTATTATTTATCATAATTTATTGCCTCAGAATTATTATTATATTTATTATAATTATTATTTTGATTTTTTATTTTTATTATTATCATCGCAGCCTGGGTCTTTAACGGGATACATAGGCTCGGGGCAATTTTCTTTTGGGTTTGGCACGTAATTATCTGACATAAAATGCTTTATTGATTTTCTAATAGCTTTAATATTATTTATCAAGCCTTTAAAATTAGCTGATTTAAAATGCATCATGAATAAATCATACGAAATTATAAAATTTAAGCGTCCGGCGTAGCCTTTCATTCTGCGTTTATATTTTTTATAAATTCCCTTTTTTTCGTAAAAATTGCGCATGATTCCCAAAGATTTCATAAAATCGTTTATTTTTCTGGCGTTCATAGTATGCAAAATGCTTGTATCGCGCATTACGTAATTATAAAGAACGTCTGGAATAAAAGTCACAATATTTGCGTAGAAAAAAAGCTGCGGCGCAGTTGCTGAGTCTTCAAAATACATGTTATAAAATTCTATTTTATGATTAACAAATAATTTCCTTTTAAAAATTTTATTCCATAGGAATGCAAAAGTGCCTATACATGAAGTTATTTTTTTGAGCGCTTTTTCGCCTGAATATACTCCGGGAATAGTATTAATCGGACAGTAAACTTTGAGTTTTGTGCTTTCAAAATAAAAATAAAAATTACAGCACACGATATCAGAACCTGTTTTTATCGCAGCACTATAAAGTTTTTCAAGATAATTTGGCTCTAAAAAATCATCGCTGTCTAAAAATGCAATATATATTCCCCTGCTAATTTTAATTCCTGCATTTCGTGCTGCTCCCACGCCGGAGTTTTCTTGATTTACTAATATAAAATTATTATTTTTATTAACAAATTCCTGTATTATTTCAAGACTTTTATCTGTTGAGCCGTCGTTTACTATTATTACTTCGAAATTTTTAAAAGTCTGATTTTCGACAGATTCAAGTGTTCTTTTCAGATATTTTTCTACGTTATAAACAGGAATAATCAGACTTATGTCAATTTGTTCATTCATAATTTTCACCAGTCCCAGTTTATTTATTTATTAATATTTTTATTTTATAGCTTTCGGAGTAAATTTTCAAATTTTCAAATTTTCATAGAATACAATATTCGTTTGCAATTTTCAAAAAAGAATTTGAAAAACATGCCGATATTTATTTCTTTTTTTTTATATTTTGCAAAAAATACTTTAAATGCAAAAGTAAAAATATGCATACAAAAAAGTTTATGCCTAAAACTAAAAATTTTATACTCTTTTTTGCAAAAAAATTCTTTTAAAAATTCAGAATATTTTATATAATCACTGAGTATTTGTTCGTTCATTTGCCAAGTCAGACTTGTTTCGTTTATGTAATAATTATATAATTTTTTTCTCGTAACAGAGCATTTTTTTATTTTTGAAAAAACTTGCAAGCAAATTATTTTATCTTCAAAACACATCTGAGGCATAATAATATCATCAAAAAGCGAACGTTCGAATAATTTATTCCATAAAAAAGACTTTAACGAAATATCGCTTATTAAACTTTTTAATATTTGATTTCTAGAAAATATTCCAGATTTATGAAAAAATATATTTTTCGAAATTTTAGAATCGCCTATTTTTTTTTTATAATTACAAATCGATATCTGGCAATTTTTTATATTTTCATATAAAATTCTTAAAAAATCTGGTTCTACAGAATCGTCGCTATCGACAAAAGAAATATATTTGCCGATAGAATTTTTAATTCCAAAACTTCTTGCATAAGAAACTCCCTGGTGTTCTAGTTTAAAAAGCTTCCAGTTTTTATTTTTATTTTTTTTACAAAATTCCTGAGCAATCTCGCAAGAAGAATCCTGTGAGCCATCGTCAATAATTATTAATTCAAAATTTTTAAACACCTGATTTTCTAGAGATTCGAGAGTTCGATTTAAAAATTTTTCTCTATTATAAACAGGCAATATAACACTTATTTCTATCGAGGTTATCATGAATCAATATTTACAAATAAGAGAAATATTTGCAACCTGTTGATACTTAATACGTTTTTTGGTACAATCCCGAGAGTATAAGGAAAGGTGTTGAAATTATTAGTTTATGAATTTAAAAAAAATATATTTATTAATTTTTACATTTTTTTATTTGTCGATTTTTGCATATTCTTGCAAAGCAATTGAAATCGTAGAAGACGGCTATTTGACCGTTGCCACAAGTACACCGTTCTGGCCCTGGGAATTTCGCTCAGGTGAAAAGGTAATCGGTGTTGATATGGACATTGCCAACGAAATTGCAAAAAGTACGAAAAAAAAATTAAAAATAGAAGATATGTCTTTCGATGGGTTAGTTATTGCATTGTCAAAAAAAAAATGTAGTTTAGTAATAGCTGCGATGAGTGCAACTCCTGAACGAAGCAAATCTGTAGATTTTTCAAAGCCTTATTTTAAAGCTAATCAAGCTGTGCTTGTTAAAAAAGATTCAAATATTTTATCGCCTAGAGATTTAAAAAATAAAATAATCGGTGTTCAGACCGGGACTACAGGAGATAGTTATTGCGATGATAAATATCAAACATCGAAATATAGCAATGTTATTGACGCCGTTGAAGATTTAATAAATAATCATGTTGACGCCGTAGTTTTGGACGAATATTTAGCAAAAAATTTTATGCAAAAACGCGGCGATAAAATTAAGATATTAGACGAATTTTTATTTACTGAAGAATATAGAGTTGCCATAAGAAAAGGCAATACAGAACTCAAAAAAATCGTTAACGAAGTTATTAATAAACTCGTACAAGAAGATTTTGTAAATAATAAACTTGCAGAATATTTTTCAAAAGAAGAACAAGAAACAGAAGAAAATAATAATAACTCAGCTCCGGGATTATTAGAACAAGTTAAAAATAATTTATTTAGTAAAGGCAGGCTCTGGCTGATAATAAACGGCCTGTTAGTCACGTTTAAAATTACGATTTTTTCACTTATTATCGGAGTTTTTTTAGGGTATCTAACGGCGGTTTCGATTCTTGCAAAAAGCAAAAATTTATTTGTAAAATTTTTAAAAATGCTTGCAAAATTTTATGTTAGCATAATTCGTGGAACTCCTGTAGTTTGTCAGTTATTTATAATATATTATTTAGTACTTTCGCCATTTAATGCCGATAGAGTTTTGTGCGCCGTTATTGCATTCGGAATAAATTCGGGCGCTTATGTTTCGGAAATAATCAGGTCCGGAATACTTTCAGTCGATATTGGTCAAATAGAAGCCGGAAAAGCTTTGGGGCTTAACGAATCTCAGATAATGTGGCATATAATCGCACCGCAAGCGCTTAAAAATTCGCTGGCGACGCTTTGTAACGAATTTATGCAATTAATAAAAGAGACTTCGGTTGCGGGATTTATAGGCGTTACAGAACTCACAAGGGCCGGAGAAATTATAAGAAGCCAGACACTTTCGCCGTTTGTGCCGCTCATGACTACGGCTTTGATATATTTTACAGTAGTGCATCTGGTAGGGTTACTTATGGCGTTTTTCGAAAGGAGGCTGCGTCAAAGTGATAAAAGTCAATAAATTATTCAAAAAAGTCGAAAGCGACAAAGGCATAAAAAGACTTTTAAACGGAATTGATTTGGAAATAAAAAAGAACGAAAAAGTAGTAATAATAGGGCCATCTGGAGCTGGCAAGAGTACTTTTTTGAGATGCATTAATATGCTCGAGAATTTTTCTTCAGGTGATATTTTATTTAATAACAAGTCTATTTTGGATTTTAAACCTGATATTTTAAGACAAAAAATCGGCATGATTTTTCAGCATTTTAATTTATTTTCGCATATGACTGTCAAAAGAAATATAACTTTTGCTCCGGTAAAATTAAAATTATGCACGAAAAAGCAGGCTAATTTGAGGGCTCTTGATTTATTAAAAAAAGTCAAACTTGAAAATAAATTAAATATTTTCCCGTCAAGACTTTCGGGCGGCGAAAAACAAAGAGCAGCAATTGCCAGAGCTTTGGCCATGCAGCCTGAAGTTTTATTGGTCGACGAGCCGACTTCAGCGCTCGACCCCAAAACTGTTGGTGAAATTTCGTCTGTTTTTAAAAATTTGGCAAAAGATATAACTATGATAGCTGTAACGCATGATATGAATTTTGCCAAAAATATCGCAACTCGATTTGTTTTTATGGAAAACGGCGAAATAATCGAAGACGGAAGCTATCAAGAGGTTTTTGAAGAAAAAAAATACGAAAAAATCAGATCTTTTTTGCAAATTTAATAAAAATAATAATTTTTTAGAGGCAAAAAATGAAAAATATACGAAATTTTTGTATAATTGCTCATATTGATCACGGCAAGTCTACTCTTGCTGATAGAATACTTGAAATTACAAATTCTGTCGATAAACGTGAAATGTCCGATCAGATGCTTGATAACATGGAACTTGAAAAAGAACGCGGTATAACTATTAAATCTCGTGCTGTCACACTTTTTTATAAATCTAAAAATAATCAAGAATATATTTTAAATTTAATAGATACTCCCGGGCATGTCGATTTTAATTACGAAGTCTCGAGATCTTTGGCAGCTTGCGAAGGTGCGATTTTAGTCGTCGATGCCACCCAAGGCGTCGAAGCCCAGACGCTCGCTAATACTTATCTTGCAATTGATTCTGGCTTAGAAATTATTCCGGTGATTAATAAAATTGATTTGCCAAGTGCAGATCCAGATAAGACTGCAAACGAAATCGAAGATATAATCGGAATTCCGGCGCAAGATGCACCCAGAGTTTCGGCTAAAACCGGACTGAATATTCAGGAAGTTTTGGAATCTGTTGTAAAAAATATTCCGGCACCAAGCGGAGATTCTGATTCCGAGCTTCAGGCACTTATTTTTGATTCTGTTTATGATGCTTATAAAGGCGTTATCGTGTATATAAAAATCGTAAACGGAATTTTAAATCTGGGCGATAAGATTAAATTTATGGCCACAGGTGCCGAATTTACTGTTACAGAATGCGGCTATTTAACAGCTACCGGATTTAGACAAAGTAAAAAACTTGTAGCAGGCGAAGTCGGGTATATTTCGGCGGCAATAAAAACGATTTCTGAAACAAAAGTTGGCGATACTGTAACAAAAGCAAATAATCCTGCCAAGAAAGCTCTGCCGGGATATAAATCAATAAATCCGATGGTCTTTTGCGGGTTTTATCCTGTTGATGGTGCAAAATATAATTTTTTAAAAGAAGCTCTTGAAAAATTGCAATTAAACGACGCAGCTTTAACTTTCGAGCCTGAATCTTCGAGCGCTCTGGGCTTTGGTTTTAGGTGCGGCTTTTTGGGACTTTTACACATGGAAATTATCAGCGAAAGGCTTGAACGCGAATATAATCTCGATCTAATTATAACGTCTCCGGGTGTAATTTATGAAATCGAAAAAACAAATGGCGAAATTTTAAAAATAGATAATCCTGCTGATTATCCGAGCGAAAATGATATTAAAAAAACTTATGAACCTATTACGAATGCTCATATCTATACGCCTGCAAATTTTATCGGAAGTATCATGGAGCTTTGCCAAGAAAGGCGCGGCGAGTTTATTAATATTAATTATATAAATTCTGAACGTGCTGATATTAATTATAAATTGCCACTTAACGAAATAGTTTATGATTTTTTTGATACGTTAAAATCAAAAACCAAAGGCTACGCTTCGTTTGATTATGAACTCGACGGATTTAAAGAATCTGATTTAGTAAAATTAAATATTGCCGTTGCTGGTGAGCCGGTCGACGCTTTTTCGTTAATAATTCATAGAAGCAAAGCATATTCACGTGGCAGAAAAATCGCTGAAAAATTAAAAGAAAAAATTCCAAGACAGTCTTTTGCAGTGGCAATTCAGGCATGTATTGGCAATAAGCCTATTGCAAGGGAAACTATAAAGCCCTATCGAAAAGACGTTACTGCAAAGTGTTACGGCGGTGATATAACAAGAAAAAATAAATTACTCGAAAAACAAAAAGAGGGCAAAAAACGTATGAGAAAATTCGGAAGCGTAGAAATCCCACAAGAAGCTTTTTTATCAGCGCTCAAAATTTCGGGAGATTAGTAATTTTATTAAGCATCGCTAAAAAACATACCAAAAAGTATTGACAAAAATAAAATTTGTGATATACTGAAATAGAACGTTTGAGGTACGTTCTGAAATTAAAATTTTAAGGGGGAATTTTTATGGGTAATTCTAATCATAATCATAAAGGCGAAATTGCGTTGGCACTTTTAGGTGCACTTATTAGTGGCAACAGTGCTTCGGCCATGAGTGCAAATGCAAGCACTAAAAATATTAACAAAGATTTATCTGTTCAATCATCTGGTTCTTTAACGACAAAAAGTTCAAAATCAGGTGTGGGGACAGTAAAGGGAACGATTTCTGGAATTAATGGCGCTAATGAAAATAGAAAAGGCAAGTCTCGTCGTTTGGAAGCTTTATTATTACTTCCTCCAATTGCTGCTTTAGCCTATAACGAAATTTCTGGTGCTGTCAGCGGCAAGCATGTGTACACCGGTAAATATTCTTTAATGAATTATTTTTTACACGGTAAAAGTAACAGTCAGGGGACTAATTTAGATATCATCTTGAAATCTATTTCTCATGATGAGCTTACACATTTTGCAGAGGATAGTATTAAAAATTATGCATTTCATAGTAAGGTAGCTGTCGAACGAGTCGATCAAAATGTGAAAGATGACTATATAAAAAGGAATGAAGAATTAATTAAAAATTGTGCTGTTCCTTTGATGGACAAATTGAAAGCGTTGAAAGCAGAACTTCAGGATCCGGAACTGTTTGAGCAAAGTTATAGTATTAAGGCATTTCTGGAACGTGAGGGTGATTCACCTGCTTATTCTAGTGATAGGGACGCAATCGAGGGAAAAATAGGTAAAAAAATTTCTGATGTTTGCAAAGAATTACATGACATATTTTATGACGTTGTTGAATTAGAAAGTTGTAAGTGCGTCGATTTTGCGAACTCAGGAGTCGGGTTAGAATGTATGCTGAAAAATGGTAAGAAAGTTGTTTTGTATTTTGAAGCAGAACAAGGTAAAGGTGATTTTACGCTTTATTACGGTGGGACGTCTGGTTCGGTAGGCACAGTTAAATTTGAAAAAAAATTGGAATGCCTACAATGAAAGCATAGAACGCATGAGAAAATTTGGCAGCGTAGAAATCCCTCAAGAAGCTTTTTTATCGGCACTCAAAATTTCGGGAGATTAAGTAATCTTAAATAAACTTTTTTCAAAACTAAAAAATTTAGTATTTTCTCCGGCGATGTCGGAGAGAAAATTTTTATTTTAATTTTTAAATTTTGAAAGAAGTCTATTTAAATAATAAATGCTAATACTAATTAATAAATTGTCAGAGAGGAAAATTTATGAAATTAAATTTAAAAATTATAAATTTATTCTCGATTTTATTATTATTTTTTATTTTATTTCTTTGTTTGAAAATA
>JAGBNX010000011.1 GCA_017634155.1 Clostridia bacterium
GATACCAGTTAGTCTATTAAACAAAGTAGTCTTTCTGGTCATTGGTATTGCCTGCAAGATGATAAACTCGTAAATTTTTATATTTATTATTTTTGTTATTAATCGTGATTAGCTCTTTCATACGAGTCCCAGGAAAAATTCGTCCATGTTTTTCGAGATTTATTAAATTAATTTTTATATTTTTTTATACTTTATCGAATGGCCAAATTTTTGAACTGAAAAACTTGACAATTAAATTTGGGAATCATATTATTTCAGTTGGGAGAGTGATTTTTATGAGAAAGTCTATAAAAAATAAAATTGCAATTATGTTGGCACTTTTTGGAGCTGTTAGTCAGAAAACTCATGCGAATAACTATACGGGCTGGATTGTTGGTGGTGTTACAGCACTGGGACTGGGGCTTGGTATTGGTATTAGTGGATATTATTTATTTGGTGGTAAATCAAAAGATGAAAATAACAAAGTTAAATCTCAAGAACAGCAAAATTTAGAGCAATCAATCAAAGATTTCCTAGATAGTTTACCGAAAGATAATAAAAGACTTCCTAGTTATCTAGTGTTTGATAATCCTATAGGTGATGTTGGTAAGGTAGGATGTTTTTGGGCAGCAGAAGACATATTCAAACAGTATGTTTTAAAACATAGCGGTGGCAAATGTGTAAGTAGCCAGGAAGATTTAAATAATAACAAGTTATTAATCATGGATCCGGCCGGAAGAACAGATGTATTTGTGCTTGAAAATAAATTTAAATTAAAAATTCAATTGGCAGAATATATGGGGCACAAACAAGTTAGTATGACAGTATCTAGACCGTCCAGAAATCCAAACCAAGATGATCCTTTAAAAAATAAAATTAAGAGTATTTTAGATAATGGGGAATTAGCTAATAACAAGGGGGACAATTTAGATAAGCTTAAGCGTTTTTACAATCAAGCATATGATAATAATGGATACTATCAATTTGATGAAAATGTTTTAGAGAAAAATGCCGTTGCGATAGTAAAATATGATTTTGATGTTGAAGATAATGACGACCCAGAAGTAGTGCTAAAAACTACTTACAAGTTTATACTTGAAAGTGACGAACGGGTAAAAATAAAGCGACTTAAGTTTATTACGGCCAGTAAAGAAGAAAAAGTAGAATATGAAAATGTAGTGCAGGTTAGCTGAATAAAATATATTATAGAATTAAAGTATACATGATTAGTTTATTTAATAAATCAGAAGTTATTAATAATATAAAAAAATTAAGTTTTAGAGCCAAAAAAACTTTTGGGCAGAATTTTTTAGTAGATTATAATATTTGTAAAAAAATTGTATCTTCAGTTTCTGAAAAATTTAATGATACTGTTATTGAAATCGGTCCCGGATTTGGAATTTTGACTTCGATGCTTGCAAAAAATTTTAGGCAAGTTTTGTCGATTGAAATTGACAAAAAATTATTTGATTTTGTTTCCGAAAAATTTTCGAATTATAAAAATATTAAATTTATTAATCAAGACGCACTAAAAATTAATATTGAAGATTTAGTTTTTAATTATTTAGATAATTCTAAAAATATAGTCTTGTGTGCCAATTTGCCTTATAGTATCACGACCCCTATTTTGACGAAATTTTTAAAATCAGATTTAATAAATTATATTACAGTCATGGTTCAAAAAGAAGCTGCCGAAAGAATAACGGCGTCTTTGGGCTCGCGTGGGTGCGGAGCTATAAGCTATTTTGTAAGATATTATTCTAATCCCAAAATAAATTTTTTAGTTTCTAAAAACTGTTTTTTTCCAGTTCCAAAAGTCGATTCTGCAGTTATTTCTTTTGATAAAATCAAAAGACAAAATCTTACGGACGAAACCGTACTTTTGAAAGTTATAAAATCAGCATTTGAAAAGCGGAGAAAAAATATTTTAAATTCTCTTTCGTCAGGTTTGGGATTAGAAAAAAATTTTATATTAGAAATTTTAAAAAAATGTAATCTAGATAAAAATCTCAGGGCAGAAAATTTAACTCTTGAAAATTTTGTTAGTGTTTCTGAGTATTTAAAATAAACGATAATTTAATATTTTACACAGAATGTCCCAGAATCGCTGAAACCTATAAATTTATCTAAAATTAACTTTAACATTAATTTTTTATACAATAATAATCTTGATATTGCTGGATAGCACTTTCGGGGGCAAACCTAAAATAGTACCCACGACTAATATAATTTCTAAACACGTCATTAATGTCCTTACATGAATAAAGTTCGTCTTTACCTGAAAAACATGTCAAATGCAACAAAGCACCCACTTTTATACTGTTACTTATTTTATCAATACTAAATTTAGGCTGTAAACAATAAATATGACCTTCACCTAAACTTATAGATACCAAATAATAGTTCTTTTTATCGACTGTAATTTTCCCATTTTCGTCCATTTCTACATATTTTTCTATAGGATCCCCAATAACTTTACCGTTTTCTGTATTCCTAATCAAAACCCTATCAAGAGGTATCTTTACTTTAAAATCATTAGTATTTACAAGTGAATTTTGTCCCCGACCAGGCGACCATTCAAAAAAAATTGACTCATCACCAGCTGCATAAGTAAATGGAGATATTTCACTCGCAAATTTTTTAATAACTTCTTTATAAGGTCCACCACCAGTGTTTCTATCTTTAAATTTATCATCCAAACTTTTAACATCGCAACCGCAGATTAAATTTTCATATTCTATTTCTCCATTTTTAAAATCTTCTGGAATAATTTGGAAACTATTATCCTCATCAGGAGCAAAATCTTTCATTCTCATATATAACTTACAAAGCTCAATAAAACCAGCCGATTTTCTTAAACGCTCCTCACTACCAAGTACAAGAAAATCTTTACATTCTTGATCATTATGTTCTGAACTGTCACACCAACCACAAACCCAATCTTCTAAATTTTCAGGAGCCATTTTTGCAATTTTTTCGTATTTATCATAATTTTCTGGTCCAAAAATAGTATAAAGAGATGAAAGAAAAAAACAATTGGAATTTTGCCACACAAGATGCGGAATTACTGTAACAAACGGATTTTTAACCATTGTTTTTAACAGATTGCCAAGTAATTTTTTTGTATCTTCATTTTGTTCTTTTATTTTTTCTTCATTTTGTTTTTCTCTATCATCAGATTCTGTTAATAATAAACCGATAATAATAGCTGGCAAACTAAGAGCCGCCATCCCCGCACCAGCAACTTTTAACTGCGGCGCATATTTTTCAAAATTTGAAAAAGACTTAAGATTATCGTTATTTGGACTACTATCCGGCATCTGTTCCATACTCTTTTTTGAAGTATTATAATGTAACTGCTCTTTATTTGTTAAAGCTGTTATAGCCTGAGACTCTTTATTAAAATCCTTACTAAGAGAAAGCAAACCAAGTGCGATTGCTAAAATTTTTTTCTGCTTTTTGTTCATAATCATCAACCCCCATAAGACCAATAATTAAATTATAACCTAGAATAGCAAAAATTGCAACTACAAATTCAGGGTGGCATTGCTAAACCAAGATAGATATTTTCTCTGGCGTCTCCGAGAAATTGGTTTAGCACTTTGATATTACCATACAATTTCAATTTATCATCTACTTTTCTGCTTTTAACAACTATTTTAGCACACAACCTCGAAAGGGCATTGCGAAAAAAGATAGAAATTTTCTCGGCGCCGCCGGAGAATTTTTTTATATTATTAAACAAATTTGCTACTCTTGTACTCTTTCGCTTTTAATGACTTCTTTTTTTGTTTCTTTATTTATTTTTTCTTACCAGTTTTCTCTATATATTTTGTCAATGACGCTAAA
>JAGBNX010000012.1 GCA_017634155.1 Clostridia bacterium
GTTTTTTTGCTTATTTTTTTGCGTTTAATCAAATTATTTCACCAATCAACATTATTTTATAAAAAAAAATCATAATGTTGACAGAGGGGCACTGCTAAAAAAGATAGATATTTTCTCCGGCGCCGCCGGAGAAAGTGATTTAACTCTAAATTTTTAAAATAAAAAAATTTAAAATTTTTTTGTAATGTTAATACAGTAACTGTTTATAAGTTATTTTGAATAATATAATCCCGGAGGGGATTTTTTTGAGTAATAAAAATTCATTGCACTTTTTTTTAGCGTCAAATTCTCCACAGGGTTTTTTTTCTAAAATGAATATTTTTAGCGAGAATTTACCAGTAGATTGGAAATGCAATATTATAAAAGGCAGTCCTGGATGCGGAAAATCGACTTATATGAAAAAGCTCGCAAAAGAAATCGAAAAAATGGGCTTAAATACTGAATATATTTATTGCCCGTCTGATCCGGATTCACTAGATGCAGTAATATTTTCTGATTTAAAACTTTGCTATGTGGACGGAACTGCTCCGCATGTTATCGATCCTATTTTTCCGGGAATTTCCGGAGAAATAATAGACTTGGGGAAGCTTAAAAATATTAATAATATATCAAAAAATAAAGAAAAAATTTTTGAACTCGATAAAACTTGCAAAGAATTTTATAACCGAGCGCAAAAATATTTAATAGCATTTAGTTCTGTTCTAAGTAGCTCGATTGAATATTCAGCCGAGAGTATTGATACTAAATTTGTTAAAAAAATTTCAGAAAAAATATCGAAAAAATTTTTTAAAAAATCGCTGCAAAAATGTGCAAAACAATCGATAAGACTAATAAGCTCTATTGGGCCTAAAGGCCTTTTGTTTTTAGACCAAAATTTAAAACTTTACGAGCACGTCTATCAAATAAACGACGATTTAAATTTAATATCTAACGTAATATTCAAAAATATTTTAAATTTGGCACTTGAAAAAAATTATAACGCAATTGTTTGTTTAAATCCGCTATCGCTCAGCGAAAAAATCGAAGCGTTAGTTATTCCGGAACTCAGTCTAGCATTTGTAGCTTTAAACAGATGGCAAAAATTTTCATCGAACGAAAAAAATTTAAAATTTACACCAATCGATATCTCAGAATTAAAATCTCAAATAATAAGCGAAGATGTAGAAACACTAGATTTATTAATTTTAAAAGCTGTAAAATGCATGAAAAACAGTTTTGATGTTCATACATCGTTAGAAAAAATTTATTCTTAATTAGACTTCTTTCGAAACCAGCAATATATATTATCTCCCGCGGTGCCGGAAAAAGTACTTTTGATTTAATTTTTAAGCTTCGAAAGAAACCTATTATCTTAAAAAATCAAAAATTCTAAACCACTTCCGTTTGAAATATGGAAATGGTTTGATTAATTATTAGTATATTCAAACTGCATTAAATCCGGCACATAATATTTTTCAACGATATCGCCGCGTGTGTATTTACCCCATATTTTATTCTGTTTTTTTAATTTTTTTAAACCGGCTTGTTTTGATAAAACTAAAAATTGATTGTTAGCACAACTATCGGCCCATAAAAAAAATTTTATTTCTTTGTTTTTATCATAAACTACAAAACAAGCACACAAATGCGGAATTTTATAACCTGCAGCATCAACATAAAAAAATGTCGGATAGTAATTTCGATCTTTCAGAAAATTAACCTGACTTTCAACCAGATTATTTTTTTTGAATTTTAAGTCTTCTTCAAAATATAAATTTTCAGGATTTTCTTTTTTCAATTCCTGCTCAAATTCTTGCTTATCTCCAAGGCCCCAATCTGACAGATAAATATCAAGAATCTCACAAAGCGTTTCACCGTCAAATGCGTCTGACATCCAAACAAATCCACTGCCTATTTTCTTGTTTTCAAGACGATCTGGCAACACAGGATGTTCAAAATCAAGTTGCTTTATTCTACAAAAATCATCATTACATTTATCTTTAAAAAAATTATTTATGATTTCAAGCAATTTATTTATTTTTTTAGATTTAGTATTTTTTTTACGTCTAATATCAGGGCAACTTAAAAACCAATTAAAACCAATATACCAAACAAAATGGAAATTTATATTCAAAAAAAAGCAAATTGTTACGAATCCAAATTCGGTCAGCGACGCTTAATTTTACTCCGTTTATTATTCGCTCTTTAATTTGAGAACAATTTTTACTTGTTAATAAATAATTTAGAAACCAAACGGCAGAGCCTGGTCCAGCAAGTCCTGCTGAACTGCCTAACAAAAATCTTGCTTTGGGATCGTTTAAAACCTTTTTAATTAAATCACGTGAGATAATACCACTTGATTGCGTTTTTGTATCATCATTTCTTTTACTTTCCTGATGATTGACACTTACATGCATTGAAGAAACTCTGGTGTATAAAATTCGTCAACAATATCTTGGCTTGAATATTTAACTACAATGGCACCGTATTTTTTTAACTTTTCTAATCCCTCTTGTTTTGACAAAACTTTAATACCTCTTCTGCAGCCATTCGCCCATAAAAAAAATTTTATATCATGATTCGTATCATAAACAATATAAGCTCCCATCCAGTGTGGGCAAGAACTATAATCAACACGATCGTCATATACCGCAACAAATGTCGGGTAATATCCCTGATCTTTTAAAAAATTTATGTCATTATTTCCAAAAAAAGATTCAAGTGTTGGGTAACCATATTTTTCAGCTCCACCGAAACTAACGACTAAAGTTTTTAACCCTGGCTTTGTTTCTCCTGATGTTGCTGCCGCTGGACTATTATATGGAATCCCTCGATCAGCATAATTATGATAATTATTAATTATACTATTAATTATATAATTCCTAGTAGCATTAATATTAGCCTTATTATAACAAACTGCATCTGCAACTCCGTACTCCATAAGCGTATAACCATCATAAGAAACGTTAGTTGCGCGACGTGATCCACCCAATCTATCATCGTACCACAAAAAAAATTCTCCTGATTTTTTCAATGAACCGTTATCATAAGTAAATCGTTGATTAAAATTTATATCTACATTACTTAAAAAACAGTCATTACGATTTGGATCTGAAAAAATTTTATTAATATAATTAATTCCACTAATTATCTTACTGTTAATTATTTCCCCATTAATATTTTTCTGAGCAAGTTTTGTATTAAGATACTTTTTAGCTCTAAATTCGGGGCCTGCTAAATATAAAAACATAACATTATTCCAACAAAGTGGATAAACTTGATTTGGATTAAACATATATTTTCGAATCCACTTTTGATAAGCAACGCTTAGAGTTACACCATCAACAATACGATCGCCCGTAATTTCTTTGATTTTTTTATTTTCTTGCACTTTATTTAAAATATTTTTAATAACAACTACACCAACCACAGTAACCGCAATACCCAAAGTACTATAAATTAAAGGCTTTGTTACATCTGTTTTATTTTTTTTCTCTAACTGTAAATGTTCGTTCTCCTGTTGAATATCATAATTATTACTTATTTGCATTAAACACCAACTCCAATTGCAATATTATTCTGTGTAATACTTTTCGACAATATTCTTATTTGAAAATTTAACATATATAGTACCTTGGTTAAATTTTTTATTAAAATCTTCTTCTGACATTAAATCAAAACCTTCTCCAGCATTCCATAATATTTTTTTTATATTTCGTTCACCATCATAAATTAAGTAGAAGTGGTAATAATGATTACTTATTAACGCTGTCCCAAAAGTTGGATAATAACCCACCATTTCTTTACATTTACTAACTGCGTCTAAACCCGGTTCCGCAACATCACCACATTGGCCCATACCCTGAATACAAGCAACAAAATTTTCTATTTTATTTTCCACAATTTCTGGATAAGCTTCTGCTAATTTTATCACATCGTTCCTACCTTGCAACCAAATAGAACCGCATACTTTTATAAAACCCAAGTCCAAAAGACGTGCGCTATAGTTTTTTTCGTAATCAATCATGATATTTATGAAAGAGTGATTCATATTTCTAGCTTGCAAACTAAGTGCTATAGCATTGACATCAAAACAAACAGCGTTACCCCTATAACCTTGTCTATCTTCGTTGCGACTTTTTAAGTCGAACATAGGCGCATCTGATAAATCAATTTTCTCTCCAGTAAGTGGATTGGCAAATTTAACTTCCGGTTGTAACCTAAAATTCTCGGGGACCTCGATAGGCGTTGTTAAGCTATTGTGCCGAGTCATTGTATCATGTTTTTCGTCTATGACGCTATTGATCCAACCAATCTCTTTATCGATATTTTCTAATCCATATTTTTTACATCTAATTTCAGGGCAAGCTAAGAGTTGTAGCAAAGCATTGTGAAAACAATAAGAATCATTTTGCTTAAATGCCATGAGATAATTCTTATCCTTAATTGTTACGTATGGGTTGTAATTCTCTGCCAGTTCTACTTTCGTTTTTTTCTTATTTTGCTGTGACCCGGGATTATTGTTATCATTTTTCTTCGATTTATCGTAAAGAATTTTTCCAATAATACTAATAGCTACAACGCCGGCAACGCTCAAACCCGTGTACATCAAAGGTTTCGTAATGTCTGAATTTTGCTTATTTTTTTCTTCCAATTTTAATTCTTTGTTCTCTTGTTGAAAATTATTATTATTTATTGGCATTAAACATCAACTCCGGTGTGTAATATTTTTTAACAATATTGTCTGGGGAATATCTGACAAAAAAACTAGTATTGGTGTCTATGCCAAAGGCTTTATAGCCAATTTTCGACAATAAAGCTTCATACCCCCTACTGGGGCCAAAAATTTGTAATTTACCTCCGTCATATAAAATATAATTTGCAATATCCCCCTTTGAATCATAAAGCACGAAAAATGTAAAATAGTGGCCAACATTACACACTGTAATAAACGTCGGCTTAAAGCCAAATTTGTTCGGATACCACAACGCGTGACCAATATTTGTCAATAACATCGGCTTCGTGTAACCTATTGTAAATCCTTTATATTTGTTAGCAACAAGATCAATTAGATAATCGATATGTTCATATTTTATACCATCATCACTAATGGTAGATCCATCTTTAGGATTACCTTGGAGATCACAACCTAAAAGGCGACCCAACCCAAGATTTACAATTCTTTCAGTAAACCGAATACCATTAAATTCTCTTTCAAACGAATTATAAAGAGAAGTACTGGTAAAAAATAAAAAAAAGTATCCTCTCGGGTTCGGTTCAGTAATTTCATTTTCTGAACCATCTGGCATCTCTCTAGTTTTTCTATCAACATTTATTTTTACTTTTTTGCTAAAATCATCAAAATAATCATTAATTTTAATTTTATTTTTTCTATAACTATCTATCCAACTATTGCCAATATTAATCATATTTTTAATTTTTTTAGGATAATCTCCGCCAAATTCTTTCCTATATTCTTCTTCGCCAAGTCGGATTTCTGGCAAAAGCAAAAATAACCATGAAGCATTATGCCAACAAAAAGGATGATCTTGGGCCAGCACAACTATATTTTCACAGATCCACCTCTGAAACGCGGGACTCAAAGTCACATCACCTTTTTTAACCGGCCAGTTATTAAAACCATCAGATCCAACATCATAATCATCTATGTTAACATCATGATCATACCAACCCTTGAATTCATCAATCTGTTTACTTTGCATAAAATTATCATCATTCTTAAATTGATTATTTTGCCGTTGATCTGGATTACTGTCGTTATTTTCTTTCAATTTATCCCAAATAACTTTACCGGCAATTCCCGAAAGCGTGAGGCCTAAAATACTTAAACCAGTATATAACGCCGGCTTTGGAATGCCTGATTTTTGCTTATTTTTTTCTTCTAATTTTAATTCTTTGTTCTCCTGCCGAATACCATTAATATCTATTGGCATTAAACACCAACTCCATCATGAATTATTTTTTAAAATTATTAATTCGGGCTGACCAGTAATTATTTTATTATATTTGTCTAATTTTTGCAAGACTCTATTTCGATTCTTTCGAATAAAAGTTCTAGATTTTTTATTTCGAAATTACCTGTTATCAATAAAGGCTTCCAATTATATTTATATTTATATTTATATTCAGAATTCGATATCGAAAGCATATTTTTAATTTTTTGCGCAGCATCAGGCATGAACGGATAAATCAAATTTGATAAATTAATTATAATATACAAACAAGTATAAGTCGTATTATTAAATTCCTGAATATTTGTTTCGACTTGATTCCATGGCTGACGCTCGTCGTAATATTTATTTGCCAAATTTATATATTCGTTTAAATAAATAATAGCATTTTTGAATTCGCCTTTTTCGATCGACAAGCCCATGTTTTCATACACTTGTTCTGTCTTGTTAATTATATTTTTGTCAATAACTGCCTCAGTAATTTTGCCATTAAATTTTTTTGTGATATACGAAAAATTTCTGTTAACAAAATTCCCGAGTGCGCCAACTAAAAATTTATTATGAATCTGGGCTATTTCTTCAATTGAACAGTTAGTATCTCTAGTTTCCGGACCGTAAAACATGAAATAATATCTTAGAGTATCTTTTTTGAATATATCTAAAAGCTCGTTCGCAGTAATTAAATTGCCAGTTCTTTTGGACATTTTTTCGTTATTTAAATTAACATAAGCACTCGAAATTATATAATCAGGCATTCTGTAATTTTTATTTAAAGCCATTAATAATGCCGGAAAAATTATCGTATGAAACGGAATATTATCTTTTCCGTGAACATAGTAAGTTAATAAATTTTTATTGCTATCAGATAAAAATTTATCAAATTCTAAGTTTATTCTGTCAGCTGTTTCCTGACCAGCAGACAAATATCCCAAGACTGCCTCAATCCAGACGTATATTCTTTTATCTTGGTAATTTTCAACAGGGACTTCTATGCCCCAATTTATCTGTCTAGTAGTAGCTCTGTCTATTAATCCCATGTCGATAAATTTTTGAGATTCTCCCAGAGCATTTTTTCTCCAAGTATTTTGGCGATTATTTATAAGCTCTTGCAAACTTTCTTGAAATTCAGAAAGTTTAAAATACAAATGCTTATTATTTTTTGTAATAGTTTTACTGCCGCAATCTTTGCAGTGTTTTTCAAGAACTTGGCTACTATCAAGAGAAATCAGGCAATCTTCGCATTGCTCGCCCGTACTTTTCCCGCCGCATTCAGGGCATGTGCCTGAAATTTCTCTATCAGATAAAAATCTTTTGCATTTTTCACAAAAATCCTGAGGAATTTCTTTTTCGTAAATATAATTATTTTTAATAAATTCTTTAAAGCATTCTTGCACATAATTTTTATGAAAATCCGACATGGTCTTTGAGTAATTATCATATTCGAATCCGAGTCTTCCAAAAGTTTTTTCAAATTCTCGATGATAATGCTGCGCTATTTTTTCCGGTTCAGAATTTTCTTTTTTAGCTCTTTCGGTTATGGGCGTTCCGTGACAGTCAGAGCCAGATACATAAATAACATTATCGCCATTTATTCTAAAATATTTAGCCAAAACATCGCCAGGCAGTAGTGCCGCCAAATGCCCTACATGTAAATAATAATTAGCATACGGCCACGCGCCACCGATAAAAATATCTCTTTTACTCACAATAACTCCCCTATTTTTTACTCAAATTCCATGTCATATTTATAATTATCATAATTTATAAAATTAATTAAATCAGCCTAATTCTTTACTTAATTTATCGATATCATAACTAGATCCGTCAACCAAGAGTTCAAACTTATTATCACGCATTCTAATACAAATATTGTGCCTATCAGAATAATCAAATTTACTAGATACAAAATTCAAGGAACAAATAACTGACAAGTTTTCTTTATTATCATTAGGATTTTTCTTGCTTCTGATAAAATCAACACTAATTGGAATGTCTGCTTTATCGAAAATTAATGGCATACGCATATCAGTTTTTAACTTCACAATTAAATTAGCATAGCCAAAAAAAAGCACCACATTACAAGCAGACACTTGACCCCTTAGTTGTTCATTTATCTGAACGCTACCAAGTATATTTTTTAAAACCAAAATTCGTCCAAGAGCATCCGCAATTTGCCGATTATCTGAAAGTTCTCGCCTGCCTAATACAGATACTTGATCAACATCAAAATCGATCCCCAACTTGACTTTTTCACCAACAAAATTTTGGGGGTTCCCCTTAAATACTTCTTCAAACGATCCCTTAGCAGCTACAAGCAATTTTTTAATATTTTCTAATTGGCCCTGACTCTTCAACGAAGATATAACAATTTTCGCAACTTCCTTTCTTTCCTCTAGGATTTTAACATACAACCCCCCACAAAAGAGGGCAACAGCACTAACAGCCATAGCAGTTCCTAAAGGTCCGCCCACGGATGACGACAAATTGCCCATAACCCCAGATGAAAATTCCATAACTCTGGAGTTCATCGCATTACTCTTTACATTTCCGTTTAAAGCTAATGTTAAAGCCATCAATAGTGCAATTTCTGATTTATTAATTTTTTTCATAAAAAATTCACCTCAAATATAATTTTTAATAATTTAATATTTTTTAATATGTCTACTTAAAAAATTGAAAAACTTTTTCACCTCCTGAGTTGTTCTCATTGTATCATGTTGTTTAAAATTTTTCAACTAGTATCAAAACTCAACAATAGAAAATTATACAAATTTTCTGTAACTTTAAATCATAATACAAAATTAAAAACTAAAATCGAAGCTATCAAAGCAATTATAGTATTTATAACTAAAGACAAACATGCCGAAAGTGTATCGCTTTCTTTCTTAAAAACTGCTAAGGCTGATATGCACGGCGGATAAAGTAAAATAAAAACTAGTATTGCTAGAGCGCTTGATTTTGTAAAATTTTGCAAGATTGCTTCGTTTAAATTTGACTCTTCTGCACCGTATACTATCGACATCGTGCTAATTATTGCTTCTTTTGATAATAATCCAGTGATAAGTGATACTGCTGATTTCCAGTTGGCAAATCCCGAAAAAGTAAATATAGGTGCGATTAGACTGCCGAGTTTTGCAAGCAAGCTTTGTGAATTATCTTCTACGAATTTTAAATTCTGATCAAAAGATTGCAAAAACCAGATCACGACCGAAGAACCAAGTATTATTGCTCCCACGTGTTCTAAAAAATCTTTTGATTGGTCCCAAAGATGCAAGTATAAATTATGCAACGACGGAACTTTATAATCAGGAAGTTCCATTATCATGGGCGACTCTCTGGGTTTTACTATTTTTCTGAAAATAAAAGACATGAGTATTGCAAATAATATTCCTGTAAAATAAATTAAAAACATCATGATTGCTTTTTGTCTAGGAAAAAACGCATTTAAAAATACTAAATAAACAGGTATTTTTGCTCCGCAAGACATAAACGGAATCAAAAATATCGTGAGTTTTTTTTCTTTTTCGTTGTTAAGTATTCTCGTACTCAAAATTGCAGGGACACTGCAGCCGAAGCCCATTAAAAGCGGTACAAAAGCTTTGCCCGAAAGTCCTATTTTGCGCATTAATTTGTCCATTATGAATGCCGCGCGTGCCATATATCCGCTGTCTTCTAATAATGCAAGCATGCCAAATAATATTAAAATTTGTGGCAAAAAAGAAAGCACTTCACCCATTCCGGTTATAATTGCAAATATAAAACTTGAAAAAATATTATTTATTTTTAATTGATTTAATAAAATACTAATCGGATATTCGATGCCTTTATTTATAATATCTCTTGCAAAACTTTGGCAGAAAGTTCCTATAGGACCAAAACTTACGTAAAAAATAACAAGCATTACGATTAAAAAAATCGGGATCGCTGCAAATTTATTTGTTATTATTTTGTCTATTTTTCTCGAGATTTTTATTTTTTTGATTTTATTTATGTCTGAAATAGCTTTTTTGCATATTTCTGCAGATTTTTTATATCTTTCAGCTGCGATATTTTCTTCGTATCTTATTTCGTTCTGGAAGCCTCTGATTTCGTCTATTTTTTTTATTATGTCAAGCTTTAAATTAAGTGACGAAATTATCAAGGCATCAGATTCTAAAACTTTTACCAAAACAAATCTGTTATTACAAAAATTAGAATTTAAATCTTGTAAAATTTTTTTGATTTTCGATATTTTAGATTCAATATCTTTGCTATAATTAAATATTTTAAAATTTTTATTATAATTATAATCAAGACTAGTAATTTTTTTTGTTAACTCTTCGATGCCTATATTTTTAGCGGCCGAAATTGGCACAACAGGAGTTCCCAACAAATTTTCAATAGTACAAAAATCGATTATTTTGCCCTTACGTTGCAATCTATCGCACATATTAAGAGCGATAATCACAGGCCTGCCGAGTTCTAAAATTTGAGTCGTAAGATAAAGATTACGCTCGAGATTTGTAGCATCGATTATATTTATTATTAAGTCAGTATTATTTTCGAGTATAAAATTTCTGGTAATAATTTCTTCCGGAGAAAAAGGCGAGAGCGAATAAACTCCAGGTAAATCCGTAATTTTAACTGGGAAATTCGTATTTTTTATATAGCCTTCTTTTTTTTCGACCGTGACTCCCGGCCAGTTTCCGACATATTGTGCATTACCAGTTAATCTATTAAACAAAGTAGTTTTTCCAGTATTTGGATTGCCTACAAGAGAGACTCGTAAATTTTTATACTTATTATTTTTGTTATTAATCATGATTCGCTCTTTTCATACTCGACTACTATTTTTTCGGCTTCAGATTTTCTGATTATTAAATCATATTCTAAAAGACTTACTTGAATAGGGTCCCCCAAAGGCGCGACTTTAATAACTTCCATGCGAGTTCCAGGAAGAATCCCAACGTCCATTATGCGCCTTTTTATTTCGTCATGTTTTTCGCCTAAAATTTCTGAAACAACGACAACATCACCGGGTTTTGTATTTTTTAAAGTCATGATTTCCCCGTTTAATAAAAAAATATGTACAGATTAATTATATTGATTGTTTTATACTATGTAAAGTATGCCAAACAAAATGGAATTAAGACTATAAAAGCTTTAACAAACAAACGGCATACAATATAGCTAAAATCTTTAGATTTTTGCTCAAATTTACAAAAAATTATCTATTTCCCCTATTTTCGACAATTTTTTCCCATGGGGGTAGCTTTTTTTATGTAATTTATTATAATCATAGATTGTTAAATCTGTTGTTAGGTCGTGAAATTATTTTAGGTTCTATTTTTGAGAAAATCGAGAACAAACCAGGTTTGTTAATGCTCAGCGGTGGTATCGTATCGGCAGTTATGCTGGCCTGTTTGAAGGATATGAAAACAGAATTACAAGCCGTTTTTTTTGGTTACCGAAGCAGTAAAAATATGGACAGACGAAGTGCAGAGAGATTGGCAAATTATTATGGTGTTGACTTGAAAATCGTGGATCTTAACGGAGTTTATGGAAGTATGCCTATTGAGTATCCTGTAAAGTTCGAAAAATTTAATGATTATTATATACCTTTTTTAAATGGTGTTATGGTTTCTGTTGCTGTTGCGTGTGCCTATTATTCTAGACGTAGAAATGTTATATGGGGCCTTACATCAAATTCATCAGCTTACTACTCTGATTGTTCTGTAAATTTTTTTAAATCACAGTCCAAAACAGTCTATTATGGAACTAATTCTAACGTTAGATTAATAGCACCGTTTTTAGAAGTTTCAAAAGCGGAAGTTGTGCGTAAAGCAAAAAAATTAAATGTACCATTAGAATTAACGCAAAGTTGTTTTTCTAACTTTGAAGGACCATGTGGTAAATGCTTTGGTTGTATTGAACGAGAACATGTTTTAAAATTTAACGGAAATGTATTTTAGAATTTTAAGAAAGTAGTGAGTAAAATTTGTACATACTTATAAAAACAATAAAAGTTTCATCATCACATTATTTAAATTTGAATCATAATTCTAAAGATCGTAATTTGCACGGTCACAATTATGTGATAAAAGTTTTTTGTAGGTCTGAGTCGCTCAATGAAGATGGGGTAGTATGTGATTGCAGTAAAATCAAAAATGCTATAGTTGAAGCTTTTGATCATAAAGAATTAAATAGACTGATACCTCAACCTACCATGGAAAACATCGCTAAGTATGTTTTTGATCTATCGGGTGATAAATGTTTTAAAGTAGAAATTATGGAAACGGAGAACAATAAGGCTGTTTATGAAAAATAATAATGTTGACAAGGCTCAAAAATTGACAAAAGAGCTTTTTGAATGTCTGGGTATTAAACTCATGGAAGAAACGCCTAAGCGTTTTGTAGCTATGATGCAGTATCTTACTTCGTATGAAAATATTTCAAATGAAGAAATTGCAAATGCAGTTAACAAAACTTTCGAGGTAAATATAGAAACAGATTCCAAAAACATGGTTGTTGTAAAAGATATTGAAGTTTTTAGTTTATGTGAGCACCATATTGCACTTATGTATGATATGAAAGTTTCAGTTGGATATATTCCAAATAATTTTGTCTTGGGACTTTCAAAGATTGTAAGATTAGTCGATATGGTTTGCAAAAGGCTGCAATTGCAAGAAAAAATTGCCGAAGATATAATTGATGTTATGAAAATTTTAACTAAAAGTGACAGTATAGCGGTTTATATTGAGGCTAAACATAGCTGTGTTACTGCAAGAGGTATACATAATGTATCAGCAAAAACAGTAACAACAAATATGGGCGGCGAGTTTTTAAAGAGCGAAACGTTAAAGTTGTCATTTTTGGAGAATATAAAGAATAGCTGAAAAATATCAAAACCAAGACTTGAGTTGTAGGATCGAGATTACGCTCAAGTTCTTTGTTATTTGTTATATTTATTGTGTTGCTATTTTTTGCAGCCAAAATTGGCACAACAGGAGTTCCCAATAAACTTTCAAGAGTACAAAAATCGATACCAGTTAGTCTATTAAACAAAGTAGTCTTTCTGGTCATTGGTATTGCCTGCAAGATGATAAACTCGTAAATTTTTATATTTATTATTTTTGTTATTAATCGTGATTAGCTCTTTCATACGAGTCCCAGGA
>JAGBNX010000001.1 GCA_017634155.1 Clostridia bacterium
AAAAACTTGTTGGTTTTTTCATAGGTGATCGAAGTTCTGAAAGTTTTGAAAAACTTTGTGAAAACATTTCGCATATTGATGCTAAATTTTACGCTACTGATAAATTTTCAGTTTACGATATTATTCCAAGTAACAAGCATTTGATTGGTAAATCCAATACTTATACTGTTGAACGTATGAATCGTCTTCTTCGTCATTACCTTGCTCGCTTTGCTCGTAAAACTTATTGTTGGTCTCGTTCTCTTTCCATGATTTCTTTTTCTGTTTCTTTATTTGCTTTCTTTTACTAGCCTTTCTATATCATTTTGGCAATGCCTATATTGTACAACAAATTTTAATTTTGTCAAGTAAAAATACGATTTTTTGCAAAAAATCTTATATCAATTTCGATATTCCAAAATTAAAAATTTTATCTTTAATATAATTTAAATCGCCAACGAGTTCAAAACCAGCGGCATTAGGATGCCCTCCGCCACCAAAAATTTTGCAAAACTCGAGCGCTTTTCCGTTATTTTTACTACGAGCTGAAATTTTGAATAAATTTTTTTCTTTTTGCTTAATTATTATTGCTAAATCTATGCCAATAATCTGCAACGGAACTTGATAAATCGAATCGTTTAAATCAGAATATTTTATATTAAATTTTTTCATAATATCAAGAGTTATAAACGAAATACAAATATTATCATAATATTCAAAATTACTCATAATTTCGCTTTTGAATTTTATAAACTCTTTAGTAAAATTGCTTGAAATTTTATAATTTAAATCTGAAAAATTCTCTATTTTATCAAAAATTTCGTACATAATGCCAAACAAATTAGAATTCGTATTTGAATATTTAAATCCGCCAGTATCAGAATAAATTCCAACGTAAATCAAATTAGCTATTTTTTTATCTATATGAATATTCATATTATCAAGCAAATCATATATTATCTCCGTACATGACGAAGCTTTTTTGTTCAAATAAAACATATTCGCAAAATCGCAATTTTCAACATCATGATGATCAATACAAATATTAAAATTACTAAAATTATAATTTTTTATTCCAAAAATTCTTTTTTTATCAGAAACGTCTAGAAATATAAAATTTTCAGGTTTAAAATCAAAATTATCTTGATTATCGAAATAATTTAATAAAAATTTCAATCTCTCGGGAATTTCTTTATCAAAAATAATTTTGGCATTCTTGCCAATCTGTTTTAATGCTAAATAAAGCGCCATACAAGAGCTAATTGCATCGCCATCTGGAATAACATGTGTAAAAATGGCAAAATTATTATTATTTTTCAAAAATTCAGATATCTCAAATAAAGTAGATTTATTATTTTTAGATAAAATATTATTTATTTTAAATGCATATTCTTCGGAATCGCTCGGAATAAAAAGCACTTTTGGCATAAAACGAGTTTTTAAATTTATAGCTAAATTTATTTGAATATAATTTGCGGCGTGATTTAAAATTTTACAAATTATTTTAGCATGCTTAAAGCCGTCGACGGAACTCATGTATGCTTTGCAAAACAAGCAATCGTTAGAAAGCTCGACGTTCGTGACTGTTACAAGCTTTTTGTGAAGTCTTGCATCTTTCATTGAAAAAATTATATTCGAAATCTCGCGTTTAAAGCTTTCCTGTGCTTTTGCAATCCGTCTTGAATTCATTTATACTCCGTTTAATAAATTTCTATATTAATTTTATTTTTTATAAATTTTCTAAAGAATATGTTTCGATTATATCTCCGACTTTAAAATCAATAAATTTTTCTAACAGAATTCCGCATTCAAAGCCGTGCATAACTTCTTTTACGTCATCTTTATACTTTTTAAGCGAAATTATTTTATCATCGGCCTGAATAACGCTATCGCGTATTACATGAACCAAAGCGCCGCGCTCGATTTTGCCGTCTAAAACATAACAACCCGCAACGACTCCAACACTGCTGATTTTAAATATTTTGCGGCATTCGGCATTCCCAACGTGAACTTCTTTTGTTTCGGGCACAAGCAAACCTTTCATTAAATCTGAAACTTCGTTTATACAATCATAAATAATTCTGTAAAGCTTAATCTCGACTTTTTGAACATTAGCAATTTCTTGAACTCCGCGATTGGGCTTAATATTAAAGCCGATTATCAAAGCGCCAGATGCTTTTGCAAACATGACGTCAGACTCGCTAATAGCGCCGACTGCACTGTGAATTACTTTTACTAGAATTTCGTCGTTCGATAATTTTTCAAGCGATTGCTTTAACGCTTCAGCAGAACCGTTAACGTCAGCTTTTATAATTAATTTTAAATCTTTCATATCTCGCATTTTCATGACGTCAAAAATATTTTTACTATTGATTTTTTGAACATTTTCAAAACGCTCTTTATCTCGATTATAACGTCTTTGTTCGACAAGCTCGTGCGCCAATTTATCATTTTTAATTACGTTAAATTTTTCGCCGCCCTGCGGTGCTGCGTCAAGACCGGTTATTTCAACAGGGTCAGACGGTCCAGCAAATTTGACTTTTTTGCCGAGTTCGTTATTAATCGAGCGAACTTTTCCGATCGAAACTCCTGCAACGACTAAATCTCCGACATTAAGAGTACCATTTGTGATTAACACCGTAGCAGTAACTCCCCTGCCCTTTTCGACTTTAGATTCTATAACGACTCCCGAAGCCTCTCGATTGGGATTGGCTTTTAATTCTTTCATATCGGCAACTAATAACAAAGTTTCCAAAAGTTCAGAAATTCCTGTTCCGTTTTTCGCCGAAACAGGAACACAAATAACGTCGCCGCCCCATTCTTCCGGAACTAAATTATGCTCCATGAGCTGCCTTTTAACTTTTTCGATATCTGCTCCGGGTTTATCAATTTTATTTATTGCAACTATTATAGAAACTTCGGCGTCTTTTGCATGATTTATAGCTTCGATAGTTTGCGGCATAATACCGTCATCGGCCGCAACGACCAAAATAGCAATATCAGTAGCCTTTGCGCCCCGCGCGCGCATACTCGTAAAAGCTTCGTGCCCGGGGGTATCCAAAAAAGTAACAGTTCTTTCCCCCACCTGAGCTTTATAAGCCCCTATATGCTGTGTTATTCCGCCGCTTTCGCCCGCAGCGACACTAGTTTTTCTTATATAATCTAAAATCGAAGTCTTACCGTGATCGACGTGCCCCATGACTACTACTACAGGAGCTCTTGGCGACAAATTTTCCGGCAAATCTTTTATTTCTTTGATAGCGAGCTCTTCTATCGAACGAATTACTTCTTTTTCGACTTTTGCGTTAAATTCCATTGCAGCTAAACTTGCAGTATCAAAATCAATAATATCAGTTATAGATACCATAGTGCCTAAATTTATTAATTTTTTTATTAATTCCGAAGCACTGACTTTGAGTCTCAGCGCGAGTTCCCGCACGACTATTTGTTCGGGAATCAAAACTTTAATCGGCTTGGATTTTCGCTGATTTTCGATTCTTTTTAGACGTTCTTGTTCACTTTCACGCTTGCGAACTTTTTTTATTTTTTGACTCTTTTGATTTTTAGAAAATTTTTGTTTTCTAATTTCATCAAAATTTCGTGAAAAATTATTATCAAACGCTATTTTTTCATATTTTTTATTATATTTTTCTATATTAACACTATCTGTTTTGGTGTTTATTCTCTTCAATGGCTGTTTTTTAATAACAACAGTATTAACTTTTTTCTTTTCAATAATTTTACTTTCTAGTTTATTTTCTGTATTTTTTATTTTATTTTTTATAACTTGTTTATTTTCTAATTTTTTTTCTTCCAGCTTTTTAATTTCTTTATTTTCGATTTTTTTACTTTTTAAATTTTTCGAGTTTTTAGAATCAGACTTAATTACTTTTTTCTTGTCATCTTGTGCGATATCTTGTAATTTTTGATTTTTAAGAGGGGCAAAATAATTATCAAAATTTTCAATCTCAAATTTATGAGTATAATGCTCAAAAATAACATCGAGCTCGTTTAATTTTAAAGAAGTCATATGACTATAAGAAGCATTAAACTTTTCTTTTAAAAATTTAATTATTTCTTTGTTCGGGATATTCAAATCTTTTGATAATTCACAAACTCTATATTTTTTTAACATATAATTATTTACCCTCTCTGATTTTATTTTAAATTTTATTTATAAAATTTTCTATTTCATCATAAATTTTCGAACCTATCTTACATTTTAAATTTTTTTCTAATCTAGATTTTTTTTTTGCGAGATTAAAGCAACCTAAATTCGAACACAGATATGCAGTACGGCCTTCTACATAGCGCCTATCACCAATATTTGACACACAAATCTCAAAACTCGAATCTTGATTTTTAACTTTATTTATTCGAATAAAATCAAACTTGTTACTTCTTCTACCACAAGATACACATTTTCTCAAGTTTACATTTCCCGAATTTATATTTCCCAAGTTTACATTTTTCGAATTCACGATTTTTTTATTCTCCGTAGTAGCCGCTTTCGGGTCTTAAATTTATTTTCCATCCCGTGAGGCGCGAAGCAAGACGGACATTCTGGCCTTTAATACCAATCGCAAGTGAAAGCTGGTTATCAGGAACAGTCACGCAGCACTCATTTTGAGTATTATCTGATTCGCTATCGACTTGCACGCTCAGAGCAATTGCCGGCGAAATTGCAGATTCTATATATTTTTCCGGGTCTTCAGAATACTTAATTACGTCGATTTTTTCACCGTCAAGTTCGAACATAATTGCTCTTATTCTGGAACCATGGTCACCAATACATGCGCCAACCGGGTCGACTTCTGAATCAGTACTTGCAACGGCAATTTTGGTTCTGGAACCTGCCTCGCGAGCTATAGACTTAATAGAAACAATTTTTTCTTTTATTTCCGGAACTTCAGATTCAAATAATTTGCAAACTAACTCCGGGCAAGAGCGCGAAACAATCGGAATCGGCATTAATCCGTCAGTTCTGATATACAAAACATAAACTTTTATGAATTCGCCTTCGTTTCTATCGCCTAAAAATTTAAAATCATGCTTTGAGAGCGTAGTTTCAGACTCGCCTATTTTTAAAATTGCAGAATTATTTTCATAATCTATTTTTATAATTTCGGCACTTACAAGTTCTTTTTCGTAGCAGCGCAATTTTTGGGCAACTAATTCTTTTTCGCCGTCTCTGATTCCTTGTCTTATAACGTTCCTGACAGTCTGAGCAGCAACTCTGTCAAATTTTTTAGTATCTATTTTCGCTTCGATACTATCGCCAATCTTAACTTCAGGATTAATTTTTATGGCATCTTCGAGCGAAATCTGAATTATATCATCTTCGACTGTTTCGCAAACTATTTTTTTAGCTTTTACTATAATCTCACCAGAATTAGAATCAAACTCGACCAAAGCATCTATTCCGTAAGTATTTTTACAAACCGAAATTATAGCTTTTGCTATTTTTTCTTTTATGTACTCCAAATCTATTCCAATTTCAGAGTTTATTTCTTTAAGAGCACCCAATAAATCAGACATATTAATCAACCTACAATAAACAAAATTTTAAGAGCAGATTACTCTGCCCTCACGGATATTTTTATTATATCGCCTAACTAAAAAAAATCAATGATAACTTATCGAAGACTGTTGAAACAAGTAAAAATATAAATCAAATTCTCTCTGGAATCTCAACAGATAATAGTTAATTATCTGTTTTATATTTATATAATTTCTTAAATCAATTAAAAAATAAAAATTTGATATTTTATTTTGTATATGATATACTAAAAATATTAATTTAAAAATCGAATTTTTATAATTTTGGAAAAACGGAGGCGATATTTATGACAAGTATTAATGACGTGATGAGAGTTCTAAAGTTGGGACAAAAAGGAAAAGAATGTGGTAAAAGCATAATAAAAATAATAAATAATAGTATAAATAGTGCATTCTATTATTTAGAAGATTATCTAACAGAGCAATTTAAAACTAAGCCAAAAAACGAAAATTCTATAACTTATAAATATTACTTACAATTTAAAAAAAATATACAAAAATTTAAACAAAAAATAAATGAAATTGGAAGTAATTATTTTTGGTACAAAAAAAAAGCGCTTGATAATTTAATAGAATTTGCAGAGAAAAATAAGCAAAGTAAATTAAGGGCATTTTTCAAAAAAAGTCGAATTTGCAAAATCGCAGAAAGTGCTAAAAATGTAGCAAAAAACTTAGAAAATTTAAAAAAAAAGAGTCACTTAGATAAAATAATTTTGAGACATAAATTACAACATCCAATAACCAACCATGAAATTGATATAATAGACCCTGAAAATGGCGACAATAGTGCTTATATTATTGGTAATTTTTATAGTTATAACGAAAAACAAATAGAGAATTTATATTCCCAAATTAAAAGAATTGCTAAAACCAGGTAGATTTATCAAAAATATGGCAAAACACGAAGTAACAAAACTCCTAAAATCAAGCAGTTAATGACTTCGCTTTTTTAATTTTTGGATTTTGCGATTATTCTTCTGTAAGCATTCTTTATTTACATCAATAGTTTTTTGACATTTCCCTTACAAAACCTACAAAAATATTTCTTGTATTATAAATATTTATATTTATTTTTATAATTTTAAAAAATATTGTCGAATTATTAATTATAAAATTAATTTTCAAAGTGTTTAACTAAAACAAACGGAGTTAGTTCATCGTCTTGACCGGCAGGATTGTCTTTTATTAACGAAATTAATTTTAAATCGTCATAACTTTCTAGAATTTTTGATTTGCCTAATATTTTAACTCCAAAATCATTGGCGTCTACTATAACAGCTTTTATTTTAAATTTTTCATATATTTCGTCGCACACTTTGCTGGGCTCTATAGGACTCAAAATCGCTATATCATGATAAAGTTCAAATGCCGAATGACTATAAAAACCATCTATTTCGCTAACGCCGTGATCGACTATTTTATAAAATACGCCTCGTTTTTTAAAAATTTTAGCAATCACAGAACAAAAACATGCAAACAAAACAAGAGGTAATCCAGCCAAATTTATGGCGAGCTGCAATTTATAAGGCTCATCCATACCTATTCCTGCACTGCTAGACGTTGCAAATTTAGACAAAAATTTTGCAAAAAAACCAAGTTTAACGTCTTTCTTATTAACGATATTTTTCTGACACATAGATATAATTTTCTCACTGATAAATAATACATCGCCTTGCTCAAAATGAGGCAAAACATACTTGCTAACTAATTCAATATAACTCTCACCAATATTAACAAAATGAGTTTTTATAATTATTCTTTTAAAGCTATTATATTCTTTACAAAAAACATTATTTGAAATTCCAGATTTTTCGATTTCCATATACTCTCCAAAAAAACTAATTATTTATGTAAAACAAAACTTTAATGTCGTAAAAATATTATCAGAAACGCTTTTCATAGCATAATAAGAAACCTGAAAAAAATCAAATTACAGGCATTAGTCATATCTTGAACGTTATATTATTATTAAAATTTGCCTATTATATAATAGTTAATTCGAACATACTAAAAAATTAAATCAAGAAGATGCCTCCGGCATGGCCGGAGGTTAATTTTAATTTTATATTATTAACTATTAACTAAAATTATAATTCCCAGATTTCAATAATTTACCAAGTTCGGTATCATTTTTGCCTCCAATATTCAAAAATTCTTCTAAGCTAATAATTTTCTTTACTATTTTCCCGTCTGGTTTGAGATTTTCTATTGACTTACGACCTTTGACACCAAGATCAATAACTTCGTCGCCATTTTTAGGTTCTAATTTATCAATATCTATAAATATAATTTTTGATTTTGGAAAAGCTTCGGCTAATTTTAGAAAGTTTTCCCAATATTTAGGATCCATTTTAGACCAAGAAATCAAATCAAGATTTTTAGCTGTATTCCATAAATCTAAAGTAAATTTATGGCAATCGTTAACACAATTATCATCACTAATTAAATAAAGTAAAAAGAAACAACTATTACCCATTGATTCAAGATCTTTTCCAAACCTTTCTGGATGTCCTACAATCCCTAAAACATAAGGCTGAAGAAATAAATTGCCATTTTTTTCAATTTCGTTGACTGTATTAAAAAACGAATTTACTAAACGTGGATTACAATTTAAATTACGATTAATTATTAAATTTATAAGTACACGAGCGTAAAATCCGACTGATATAAATAATTTATCTTTTTCAACTTTTGTCATTGTACCAGCCCAATGTGCAATGTTTTCTTCAGCATATTGCAACAATGGCTTTGCATAAAACCGATTTATTGGAATAAAATAATCCGTATAACTCATGTCCCTAATGACATTTAATACATATAACTGACCATCAGTACAAGGCACAAGAACACTTGAATGAAGTTCAAGAGCTTTTCCATTATCGGCCACGAAATGCTTTAACTGCGTATTAATTAAGAAATTTTTGGTAAAGTCTCTCATTAAATGTGCACTAACCGTCTGGCAACCAAAAACTTTCATATTTTCTGCAAGAGTTAATATTGTATTGTATTTAAATTTATCATTTTCATACAATTTTAATGATTTTACCTGCTCATCGCTGGGGTGTTCAAGCAACTTGATTCCCTCACCTTTAGCCTGATTAAAGATTTTTTGACAAAATTGAATAGTCTTATTAAGATAAACATTGATTGTTAGAGGTTCAGCAACATATCCGTCAAAATTTAAAAGTTCTTCATTTGCTGCAGCTTGCTCTCCACGAATCTGCCACCAGGGTTTATTTTGTTGTTGATATGTATTTTGGTTTTGATTTTGATTTTGCCCAGATTGGGATTCCATAGCATTAATTTTGAAATTTGCGAAATTAGATGCAACTAATTTGTAATTTTGCATAAACATTAATATGTTTTTTAAAATTATTTTGTAAGTTTTTTCTTGAATTCTGACAGAAGCAAAATTCAGGCAATCGAAGTCGGTAAGCTTTAAAATTTTTTTGGCTACTCAAAGCCTCCGCATCGCCGGAGGCTTATTTAAAATTCTAAAAAAACTATTTTATGATTATTTTTCACTATAAAATTTTGGGAAAATTTTTCCGTTTCGCATCTTTCACTCCATGTTTTATTTCCTGAATATTTTTTCATTTTCTATATATTTTGTCAATACCTTAATTTGGCACTGCTAAAAAAGATAGATATTTTCTCCGGCACCGCCGGAGAAAGTGTTTTGGTTCTTTTACTGTATCTATTTATACATGAAGATAATGTTCTATGAATTTTTATCACTTCTATTCATTTTGGCAGTGCCATTTTTCACTCCATATTTTATTTTTTTCTATTCTACCTTATTCTATTCTATTCATCTTGGTAGTACCCTAAAATTATTTTTTTCTGGTAACTTCTATATCATTATAACACGGAAGTCCCGTTCCTGCTGGGAGTAAATTCGCGATTATTACGTTTTCTTTGAGTCCGGATAATTCATCGACTTTGCCTTTTATTGCAGCTTCAGTTAGAACTTTTGTTGTCTCTTGGAACGATGCGGCTGATAAAAACGAATCTGTTGCAAGCGAAGCTTTTGTTATACCCAAAACCACCGGAGTATAAGAAGCTTCTTTTAGATTTTCGCCGTTTGTTTTATTTAGCTCCTGAATTTTTTTATTTTGTCTCGAAATTTCGTAAATACTCGCTGACGAACCTGAAATAAGCGGAGTATCACCCGGGTCTGAAACAATTACTTTTCTGAGCATTTGTTTGACGATAATTTCGATATGCTTGTCGTTAATATCGACACCTTGCATTCTGTAAACACGCTGGACTTCCTGAATAAGATAAGCTTCTAACGCAGCTACGCCTTTAATTTCTAATAATTCATGCGGGTCGACTGAGCCTTCGGTTATTAAAGTTCCGCTGTCGATTTTTTCACCGTCGCTTACTAAAATTCTAAAGCCGTACGGCACGGGATATTCTCTTGAATTTCCGGTAAGTTCGTTTTTCACAAAAACATGTTTTAAATCTTTGATTTCTTCGATAGATACAGTTCCGGCAATTTCGCTGATAGTCGCCAAACGCTTGGGCCTTCTTGCTTCAAATAACTCTTCAACACGCGGCAAACCTTGGGTAATATCTTCGACACCTACTATGCCTCCTGTATGAAAATTCTTCATAGTAAGCTGTGTTCCGGGTTCTCCAATAGACTGTGCTGCCATAATTCCGACCGCGTCGCCAATATCAGCAGGCTTTCCTGTTGCTAAATTTGCTCCGTAGCATTTTTGGCACACTCCATTTTTGCATTGGCATCTTAATACTGATCTGATTTCGATTTTTTGAGTCCCAGACAAAATTATTTTTTCAGCATCTTTGTCGTCCATTAATTTATTTTTTGAGACTATAATCTTGCCGTTTTCGTCTTTGAAATCATGAACTAGATATCTATTTACTAAACGTTCTGAGAGTGACTCGATAATTTCTTTGCCGTCTTTAATTTCAAAAACTTCGATGCCTTCGGCAGCTCCGCAATCTTCTTCTTTTATTATTAGATTTTGAGCGACGTCAACAAGACGTCTTGTCAAATACCCCGAGTCAGAAGTTCTGAGCGAAGTGTCAGAAGAACCCTTACGCGCGCCTCGCGAAGCAATAAAATATTCGAGAACATTAAGACCTTCGCGATAATTTGATCTAATAGGCACTTCGATAGTAGCACCTGAGTTATTTGCAATGAGACCACGCATACCAGAAATCTGCTTTATCTGACTCATAGAGCCACGAGCTCCCGAATCTACCATCATGAATACAGGATTAGTTCTACTCATAACGCCGCTAAGTTCCGAAGTAACTTTATCAGTAGCTTCAGTCCAAATTTTTATTACCTGAGTTTTTCTTTCGTTATCTGAAATTAACCCGTCGTTATAATAACCAGTTACTATATCTACTTTAGAATCAGAATCTTTTAGAATTTCTTTTTTAGATTCCGGAATAAAAACGTCTTTCACAGAGACTGTGATAGCTCCCAAAGTTGCGTATTTAAATCCTATTGATTTTACGTCGTCCAGTACTTTATACGTATTTTCAAATCCATGAACTTTTATGCACCTATCAAAAATCAAATCAAGCTGACTTTTGCCGACCAAAAAATCTACTTCGTAATTAAGTGCCGATTCGATTTTACGTCTGTTTACGAATCCCAAATCCTGCGGAATAATTTGATTAAAAATTATTCTGCCTGCAGTAGTTTCAATAAACTTTACGACGTGACGATTCCTCATGTTTACTGTTCTTCTGATTTTTATCGGCGAATGCAGCGAAATAATTTTATGTTCCAGAGCTCGCAAAACTTCTTCTTCGCTGCCGAAAATTTTCTTGCATGTTTCTTGTTCGTTTTTGAAAGTCAAATAATAAACTCCCAAGACCATATCTTTTGTAGGCACTGTTACAGGTTTGCCGTCAGACGGTTTTAATAAATTATCTATTGACATCATAAGATGCCTGGCTTCTGATTGCGCTTCGGCCGAAAGAGGCAAATGTACTGCCATTTGGTCACCGTCGAAATCTGCGTTATATGCATAACAAACCAACGGATGTAATTTTATTGCACGACCTTCGACTAAAACAGGCTCAAAAGCTTGGATTCCTAATCTGTGAAGTGTAGGAGCTCTGTTTAAAAGCACCAAATGCCCTTTGATTACGATATCTAAAGCATCCCAGACTTCAGGTTTTACGCGTTCGATTGCTTTTCTTGCTGCTCTTATATTTATAAAAGCTCCTGTTTCGACTAGCCTGTGCATAACAAACGGCTTAAATAACTCAAGTGCCATTTCTTTTGGCAAGCCACACTGGTACATCTTGAGTTCCGGGCCTACAACTATAACCGACCTGCCTGAGTAATCTACTCTTTTTCCGAGCAAGTTTTGTCTGAATCTACCCTGTTTGCCCTTGAGCATATCAGAAAGAGATTTTAACGGCCTGTTATTCGCCCCTACCACAGGACGTCCACGTCTGCCGTTGTCTATAAGTGCATCGACAGCTTCTTGAAGCATTCTTTTTTCGTTTTTTACGATAATATCCGGTGCACCTAAAGCAAGTAATCTTTTAAGTCTGTTATTTCTGTTTATGACTCTTCGATATAAGTCATTTAAATCAGAAGTCGCAAATCTGCCACCATCGAGCTGAACCATAGGTCTCAAATCCGGAGGTATAACCGGAAGTGCTTCAAGTATCATCCATTCGGGTCGATTGCCAGATAATCTAAAAGATTCAACTACTTCTAGTCTTTTAAGAATTTTTACTCTTTTTTGGCCCGAAGACGAAAAAAATTCGTGCTTTAAATCATTAGACAAAATATCTAAGTCCATTTGTTCGAGTATTTTTTTTACAGCTTCAGCTCCCATTCCGGCCTGAAAGTCATCTTCGTATTTTTCTTTTAAATCTCTGTATTCTTTTTCAGAAATTATTTGACCCTGTTCGAGTTCACGTATATCTCCCGGGTCAGTTACTATATACATTCCGAAATAAAGAACTTTTTCAAGCATTCTCGGCGAAATATCTAAAATTATCGAAAGCTTTGACGGTATGCCTTTAAAATACCAGATATGTGAAACCGGTGCGGCAAGCTCAATATGTCCCATGCGTTCACGCCTGACTTTTGCGCGTGTTATCTCCACGCCACATCTATCACATATTTTGCCTTTATACTTAATTTTTTTATATTTACCACAGTGACATTCCCAGTCTTTTTGCGGCCCAAAAATACGTTCGCAAAACAAGCCATCGATTTCTGGTTTTAAACTACGGTAATTAATAGTCTCCGGTTTTTTTACTTCTCCACAGGACCATTCTCTTATTCTGTCAGGCGAAGCTAAATTGATGCCTATTGATTCTAAATCCTCAAGTGCCATATCAAATACTCCCTTTTTTTATTTACAAAATTTATAAAAATCAAAATTATCTAAATTTTCAAAATTATTTTTTTACTAGTAATAGATTTATTCGTCTAAATTTTCATCGAAATCATCATCGTCAAAATCATCAAAATCGTCGCTAAAATCACTTATATCAATATCTTCGTTCTCTTCTGGTGCCTCGATTTCCTGATTATCATAAGAATTGTCTACATCTCTCTCTTCGGGTCCTTCGTTATAGTCTTCTTCGTCTAAGTCATAATTTATTTCGTCTTTATCTTTGCCTGAGTTTAAATCTAAATCTGAATCTGAATCATATTCTTCTTCGTCAGATTCTGATTCTAAATCTGAATCTAAATCTGAATCTAAATCTGAATCTGATTCCGTTTCTTGAGATTCAAAATCATCAGACAAGTCTGACTCTCTTATAACGTTTCTGAAGCCCTTGGCTTTTGTAAATTCATCTATTATGGGCTCATTTTCTTTGTCAAAATTTCTTCTCAAGTCAATTTCGTTTCCGTTTTTGTCTAAAATCGATAAATCTAGTCCTATAGACTGTAATTCTTTAACTAGAACTTTAAACGATTCAGGAATTCCAGGCGTCATGATATTTTGACCTTTTACTATTGCTTCGTAAGCTTTAACTCTTCCGACTACGTCATCAGATTTTATAGTCAAAATTTCCTGCAAAGTATATGCAGCACCATAAGCTTCAAGCGCCCAGACTTCCATTTCTCCGAATCTTTGACCTCCGAACTGAGCTTTACCTCCAAGCGGTTGCTGCGTAACTAACGAATACGGCCCCGTTGATCTTGCATGAATTTTATCGTCTACCAAGTGATGCAATTTTAAATAATACATATAGCCGACTACTACGGGATTATCAAAATATTCTCCTGTTCTGCCGTCACGCAGCCAAACTTTACCGTCTTCGCTAAGCCCTGATTTTTTTAAGCATTCAAAAATATCTTCTTCTTTAGTGCTATTAAATACCGGAGTTACGATTTTTATTCCCAAAGCTTTAGCAGCATATCCCAAATGAGTTTCTAGAATTTGCCCCATATTCATTCTTGCAGGGACTCCCAACGGATTCAAAACAACGTCCAAAGGCGTACCATCCGGTAAAAACGGCATGTCTTCGACGGGCAAAATTCTCGAGACTACGCCTTTGTTTCCGTGGCGACCAGCCATTTTGTCCCCGACTGAAATTTTACGTTTTTGAGCAATATAACACCTGACGATTTTATTTACACCTGCTTGAAGTTCGTTTTTAGAATTACTTTTATCAAAAATTTTTACGTCAACTACAATGCCGCCTTCCCCATGCGGAACTTTTAACGAAGTATCACGGACTTCGCGCGCTTTTTCTCCAAAAATTGCACGTAATAATCTCTCTTCGGGTGTAAGTTTCGTTTCGCCTTTTGGTGAAACTTTTCCGACTAAAATATCTCCTGAACGAACTTTGGCACCGATTCGCACGATTCCGTTTTCGTCCAAATTTTTTAGTAGTTCTTCGCTGACGTTCGGAATATCTCTTGTAATTTCTTCGGGACCAAGTTTTGTATCGCGCGCTTCAAGACTATATTCTTCAATATGAATAGAAGTATAAATATCTTCTTTGGTTAATCTCTCGCTTAAAAGTACAGCATCTTCATAATTATATCCCTCCCACGGCATGAAGCCGACTAAAATATTTTTACCTACGCTTATTTCGCCATTATCTGTCGAAGGACCGTCTGCTAAAATATCGCCTTTTTGAAATTTCTGATTTTTTCTCACGTTAACATGCTGATTAATACACGTGCTCTGATTCGAACGCTCAAATTTTGTTAATCTAAATTCTTCTGTTATGCCAGAATCATATTTTACTTTTATAGAAGCTGCATCGACTTTTATTACTACGCCTGATTCTTTTGCAATAATACAAACTCTTGAATCTTTTCCGGCGCTGTATTCCATACCTGTGCCGACCAATGGCGCTTCAGGTTTTAATAACGGCACTGCCTGCTTTTGCATGTTTGCTCCCATAAGAGCACGAATAGCATCGTCATGTTCCAAAAACGGGATCATCGCAGTCGAAACTGAAACAAGCATTTTTGGCGAAACGTCCATGAAATCAACTTTGTTTTTTTCTACTTCGAGAAAATCGTCTTTGAATCTGCACTTGACTTTTGAATTTATAAATTTATTTTCAGAATCCAACGGCTCGTTTGCCTGCGCTATTATATATTCATCTTCTTCGTCGGCAGTCATATAAATAATTTCGTCAGTAACTTTGCCTGTAATTTTATCGATTTTTCTGAACGGCGCTTCTATAAATCCGTATTTATTTATTTTTGCAAAAATCGAAAGATACGAAATAAGACCGATATTGGCACCTTCGGGAGTCTCAATCGGACACACACGGCCATATTGCGTATAATGAACGTCTCGAACTTCGAAACTTGCACGATCTCTAGATAATCCTCCGGGACCTAATGCCGATAAACGCCTTCTGTGAGTAAGTCCTGATAACGGATTAATCTGGTCCATGAATTGCGAAAGCGGCGATGAATTAAAAAATTCTTTTATAGCTGCTACAACAGGTCTTATATTAATCAAAGCATGCGGAGTTATTACTTCTAAATCTTGCGACTGCAAAGTCATGCGCTCGCGTACGATTCTTTCGAGTCTTGAAAAACCAATTCTAAATTGGTTCTGAAGCAATTCTCCAACAGAACGCACTCTACGATTACCCAAATGGTCAATATCGTCTACTTCTCCTATCTCGTACGATAATCCCAAAAGATAATTTATACTCGCAAAAATATCGTCTACTGTTAAATATCTGGGAACTAAATCAAATTTTCTGTCGATTATAGCATCTTTGAGTTTATTTTTATTATTATTATTTTGCTTTAAAATTTCATATAATATATTAAACTTTACTCTTTCGCAAATTTCGCATTCTTCACGTGCATCAAAATCTACAAAATTATTAATATCGACCATGCCGTTAGAAATTATTTTGATTTCTTGACCTTCGATATTTATATATGCTTCTGAGACGCCTTGATTTTCGATTTCTTTTGCTTTTTCAGTACTTATAATTTCTCCGGGCATAGCCAAAACTTCGTCTGTTAACGGAGAAATTATCATACGAGTTACTTCTTGATTTTTTAACCTGCGCCATAAACATAATTTTTTATTTACTTTATATCTTCCTACGTTTGAAAAATCATATCTTCTTGGGTCAAAAAACAAAGAATTAACATAACTTTGAGCACCGTCTATAGTCAAAGGCTCACCGGGTTTCATTCTTCTATAAATATCTAACAAAGCTTCTTCGAGATTTTTTGAAATATCTTTATTTATCGTAGCTTTAAGATTTTTGTTCTCTCCAAAATAATTTATAATTTCTTCGTCAGTGCCGAGTCCAAGTGCACGCATAAAAGTCGTAATGGGTATCTTTCTATTTTTATCTATTCTTGCATAAATAACACCGCTTGAATCTGTTTCGAATTCAACCCAGGCGCCTTTATTAGGAATTATCTTGGCATTAAATAATTTTTTGCCTGTTTTATCGACCTGGAATTTAAAATAAGAACCCGGTGAACGCGAAAGCTGAGAAATTATTACTCTTTCAACGCCGTTAATAATAAAAGTACCACTTTCGGTCATTAACGGAAAATCTCCCATAAATACTTCGGATTCTTTAATTTCTCCGGTATCAGTATTAACGAGCCTGACTGTTATTTTTAAAGGCGCCGCATATGTAACGTCTTTTTCACGGCATTCTTCGATAGTATAATTCGGACAATCAGTTTTCAAAATATAATCATTAAAATCTAAAACTAACTTGTTATTATAATCGCTTATTCCAGAACTATCTCTTAGAACTTCTTTTAGGCCTTCTTTTAAGAGCCAGTTATATGAATTTTTTTGGACTTCTAATAAATCAGGTATTTCCAAAAAATCATTTTCTTGACTAAAATTAACACGAACAGTACTCCCAAATTTAGTTTTTTTCATGTTCATATATATACCTCGCATTATTTAATATTTAAGCTAAAATTAAAATTATATATTCGATTTTTAAAAATATAAAAACGCCGAAATACACAAAAGCCCATTATCCGAAATTTTCGGATAACTTGACTTTTGAACTTATAAAAATAAAATAACTCCCAAGTGCTTTATTCTGTATCACCGTCTAAACTTAATAAAAATCGACAAAAACAACGTCCGGGTATCTTATCAAACACATTTTTAAATGTCAATACTTTATCGGGGGAATTTTATGAAAATTTATGAAGAATTAAAATTCAGAGGCGTAACAGCTCAAGCAACCAACGAAGAAAAAATAAAAAATATAATAAATAATCAAAAAATAAAATTTTACGTCGGCTGTGACCCAACGGCTGATAGCTTGCATGTAGGACATCTTGTTCAGTTATTTTTAGTTTCAAAATTACAAAAAACTGGGCACACACCAATTTTTTTATTCGGTGGCGGAACCGGATTTATAGGCGACCCTTCGGGAAAAAATAGTATGCGAAAATTAATGCCAAAAGAGCAGATAGAATATAATATTACGTGCTTTAAAAAACAAGTTTCAAAATTTTTAGATATTTCAAATATAATTTTTGTAAATAACGCCGATTGGCTTTGCGATTTAAATTATATAAATTTTTTGCGAGAAATCGGAATTTATTTTAATATTAACAGAATGCTCGCTGCCGAGTGTTATAAACAGCGCCTACAAGACGGGCTGACTTTTTTGGAACTTAATTACATGATAATGCAGGCATATGATTTTATGTATCTTAATAAAAATTATAATTGCGTATTGCAAATCGGCGGCAACGACCAATGGAGCAATATGATTGCAGGAGTCGAACTCGCCAGAAAAAAAAATAATACTGAAATTTTTGCTCTTACGACGAATTTGTTAACAAAAGCTGACGGCAAAAAAATGGGTAAAACAGAAAACGGCGCCATCTGGCTAGACCCAAATAAAACTTCGCCTTATGATTTTTATCAATACTGGAGAAATATTCAAGACGAAGATATTATAAAATGCATAAAAATGCTCACAGATATTGAAATTTGTGAAATAAAAAAATTCGAAAATTTAAAAGGTCAAGAACTCAACGAAGTTAAAAAAATTCTAGCTTATAATCTCACGAAAAAAATTCACGGCGAATCAGAAGCTAGTAAATGCAAAAACTCAGCCGAAAAAATTTTTACTTCCGGCGATTTTTCGTCTGATATTCCGACTAAATATATAAACTTAGAAAATTTTCAAGAAAACGAAATTAAAATAATCGATTTGATTTTCGAATCTAAAATTACTCAATCAAAAAGCGAAGCCCGAAGACTTATCGAACAAAATGGCATAAGTATAAATAATAAAATTATTAATCTAGATTTTTGTATAAATAAAAATGATCTGGAAAACGGCATAATTCTAAAAAAAGGCAAGAAAAATTATTTTAAAATTATAAAATTATAAATTTCTGTAACAAAAAAAATTCAAGCCTCCGGATTTTCCGGAGACCGAATTTTTTTTATAATTTACTGAAGTTTTTTATCTAGTCCAAACTGATATTCTGAAGCTAGTCTAAAAGTGAAAGACGATAGTGTGTTTGAATATGGCCTTTCAACATTAACAATACGATCATCATCATAATCATTACTATCATTATCATCGTAAGTAATTACCCAAATTTTAGAGAAAATGTCATTTTTAAAAGTAATAGCAAAACAATTATCGGCCTTTTTATTAACAACAAAACTATCACCATAGCATTCAAAATTTTCTTTCAAATCTTTTATTGCTTCTTTTGCATTTTGTTGCCAATCATCATGCAAAAACCTAATATTTGAAGTAGTAACATAATCGTATACAACATGTTCTCCTCTTTCGCCCAATTTTTCACCTTTGTAACCATCTATGGCACGTTTTAATAACTTGTCTTCATCATTAGAATGTAAACACAACAGAATTCCGCACAGCATAGGATATGTATCAATAAGTCCATGAATTCTGTCATAAAATGCCATCATCTTTTTTTTATTCTGCTCTTTAATATCAAATATCTTCTTGAAATTGTCATCTAATTCCCTCGTTATTTTTTGCCACTGTTTTTCTCTTTCATCCTTTCTTTTTAGTTCCTTATCTTTTTGCCGTTGCTTCTGCTCCTCTTTGTCTTCATCTAATTTTTTCTTGACTAAAATACCTATAGGAGTGGCAACAGAAACAGCAAAAGAAAGACCAATGATACTAATAAGTGGCTTTGATAAAGCACTCGCACCAGAATTTTGAACACCATTAGAAACCACTGTTGCAGCAGATAAAACAGACACTAACCTCTTAATCCGAGATCTATCCATAACAAATACCTCCAAAATTTTAAATTCAGCACTGAACTTTTTCTAATTCAGCACCGAACTCAGTGTATCATATATGAAAAAATTCATCAACAGGCTTATTACTATATTTCAAAAAATCTATCTGATTTTATCAATGCTAACTATTGCAATTAACATACAATTGGAGCTACTGATCCGAATCGAACGGACGACCTGCTCATTACGAGTGAGCTGCTCTGCCTGCTGAGCTACAGTAGCGTGAAGCTTCATTATAAAAATCTGACGTAAAAATTTCAATGACAAAAAAACTAGGGCACTACTAAAAGTGCATAGAAACTGCAAATCCATTATCCAAAAATTAAAAAAGCGAAGCCATTAACTGCCCGATTTTAGGAGTTTTTTGTTATTTCGTATTTTCTCCATATTTTTGATAAATCTATCTGGTTTTAGCAATACCCTTTTCTTTATTCACTTCGCTTTTATTTTTTTCTTTATTTCGTGTTATCAGGCGCCACCAAGTCGGTAGCAAACTTTGCACCCCATATCAGCAGTTGCAATCTCAACCATACTACTACCAAATAAAAATCGGGCACAATCATCTTCTGACATATAAATAATACATTCGCCTTTGTTAGATTTCTCAATTTTATGAATTTTCGCACTACCACGCAAAGTATCCAAAAATTTTTTCACCCAAGATTCCCCTTTAGTAAGCCCTGCTTTTGCGATTATTTCTTCAGTTAATTTTTCCCCAAATAATCCTCCATACAACCCATCATTATCAATCCAAATACTATCAATATTATCTAAAAAACTATTATTCTCATCATTAATTAAACCAATCAATTTTTCGATATTTTCTTTACTCATTCCACTTTGTTCCCTAATCATTTTTATATTTTCTTCATAATATTCGCCCTTTAAATTTTTAATTTTTTTAATATTTTTATTTTTTTTATTTTGCTCATCTTCATTTTTTTCAGAGGGCCTTTCATGTTTATCTCCAGGGTCACTTTCTTTTTTATTTTTACTTTTTATACCCCAAATTGTAAATCCTATTGTAGCACTAATAGCCAATAACGCTGCACCGCCTATGCCTGCCTTTTGGCCTGTAGTAAGCCCTTTTGATTGATTAATACGAGAGCTCGCCCCCTCTACTGCTCCAAGGGTTTGCGGGATTTTTACCTCACTTTTACTTGTATTATTTGTATTATTCATCGCTGAAGTATTATTACCAAAAAGTGCCGTAAACGCTAGTGCAATCGCAATTTTCTTTCTATCAAATTTTGACATAAAAACCGACTCCTTTAAATAAAAAATCAATCTATGAAGCAATCTTACTTCGCTCTAACTATATAACATAAAAATTAATTTGTCAATAAAAAACAGACTCTGCGATTAATTTATACATGTTTTTATAAATTCTCTGAATATTGGCTGGACTTTATTCGGGCGGCTTTTGAATTCAGGATGGAACTGAACTCCTATATAAAATTTATGTGCAGGGATTTCTATGACTTCGACTAATACGCCATCAGGTGAAAGACCTGATATTACCATGCCGTTATTTTCGAATTTTTCTCTAAAATTATTATTAAATTCGTAGCGGTGTCTATGGCGCTCGGAAATTTCGTCAGTTTTATATATCTCTTGCAGTTTTGTATTATCTTTTATCTTGCAAGTATAAGCACCCAATCGCATAGTCGCGCCTTTTTCTTCGATATCTTTTTGATTTTGCATCAAGTTTATAACAGGTGTACAAGTTTCTGAAAATTCGGCAGAGTCGGCATCTGGAATATTTAAAACATGTCTTGCAAACTCGATAACTGCTATTTGCATTCCTAAACAAATCCCAAAATAAGCAATATTATTTTCTCTTGCATATTTTGCAGCAGTTATCATGCCAGATACTCCCCTGGAATCAAATCCTCCTGGGACTAATATGCCTTGGCAATCTTTTAGCATGTCTTTTACTGTAAATTCTGTTAATAATTCTGCGTTTACCCATTCGATTTGAATATTTACTTTCCAGAATATTCCTGCATGATTTAAAGCTTCGATTACTGACAAATATGCGTCTTTAAAGCCAATATATTTTCCTACTATTGCTATTTTTATAATTTTATTATTTTTATTTATATTTTTTGTGATATTTTGCCAATCTGTAAGATTAGTATTCTGGCATTTGATTTCTAGTTCGCGCACGACAATATCTGAAAAACTACTTTTTTCGAGCATCAATGGGACTTCATAGAGCGACGGCATCGATAAATTTTCTATAACACAATCAGATTTTACGCTGCAAAAAAGCGCAATTTTTTCTTTTATCGCATTATCTAAATTTTTTTCACATCTTGCGATTATTACATCAGGATTGATCCCGAGTGAACGCAGTTCTTTTACTGAATGCTGCGTCGGCTTTGTTTTATATTCGCCAGAAGCAGGAAGATAGGGGACAAGAGTTAGATGTATAAACAAACAATTTTGCTTACCAACTTCCATGAAAATTTGTCTTGCAGCTTCCACAAACGGTAAAATTTCGATATCGCCAACCGTGCCGCCGATTTCAGTAATAATAACATCAGCTTTTGTGTTATTCGAAAGCGAATAAATAAAATTTTTAATTTCGTTTGTAATGTGTGGAATCACTTGAACAGTTTTACCAAGATATTCGCCTTTGCGTTCTTTTGCCAAAACTTGCCAGTAAATTTGGCCCGAAGTAATATTTGAAAATTTATTTAAATTTTCGTCCATAAATCTTTCATAGTGCCCTAAATCTAAATCAGTCTCAGTGCCGTCGTCTGTAACAAAAACTTCGCCGTGCTGATAAGGGCTCATCGTGCCCGGGTCTACGTTTATATACGGATCAAGCTTTTGCGCCGTAACTTTTAATTTTCTTGATTTTAAAAGCATTCCCAAAGACGCTACTGTTATGCCTTTGCCAAGCCCTGAAACTACTCCGCCGGTTACAAAAACAAATTTAGTCATAATATTCTCCTTTAAAAACTTTAACTGCTTCACCAGTCATATAAATTTTATTATTTATAAATTCGATTTCGAGTTTTCCGCCTTTAAGATTTACAATTATTTTTTGTTTTTCGTCGCAATATTTTTGCAAAATAGCAGCGAATGCCGATGCACAAGCGCCTGTGCCACATGCAAGAGTCTCACCGCTGCCGCGTTCAAAAACCCGAATTTTTATATTATTTTTTGACTTGATTTCAACAAATTCGATATTAACGCCGTTTTTAAAATATCTTGAATTCTGAATTTTTTTACCAATATTTTCAATATTAATTTTATTAATATCGATATTTTCACAAAAAATAACAAAGTGTGGGTTCCCGACTGAAATATAAATTCCGTTTTTTTTGCTTATATTCTTAATTTCTTCTAAGTAAAAATTACCTAAAAATTCTGGAGTCCCCATGCTGACTTTAATTTTTGAAATTTTTTCTGAACTTTCTATTAATTCAAGAATTTTAATTCCCGCCAGAGTTTCGATTCTGGCAATATTTTTTTGAGAATTTTTTTTATTATCAAAAACATACTTGCCTACACATCTGATGCCGTTGCCGCACATCTCGGCTTCACTTCCGTCAGAATTAAAAATTCGCATTTTGGCATCTGAATTTATATTCGACGGCGGCATAATTAATATAATCCCATCTGAGCCTACTCCGAAATTTCTATCAGAAATTTTTTTCGCAAGCTCATCGGGATTACTAATATTTCTATCAAAGCAATCTATGTAAACATAATCATTACCGCAGGCTTGATATTTAAAAAATTCCAAATTATCTCCCAAAAGCATAAAAAATTAACCTGAAAAGTAAATATTGATTATACGCGATTTCTTGAAAAAAATCCAGAGGTAATTTTTATGTCAATCGGCAAATTAATCGTAAACGTTTTCGGGCAAAATCAAGGCGAACCTATTGCAAACGCTAATATTCAAATTTTAGATTCACAAACAAAAAATATAATTAACGAACTATTTACAAACAGCTCCGGACAGTCTGATATTATAAATTTAGATGCCCCGGATATCGAATATTCACTGGAGCCGAATGCTCCAAAGCCATATTCTGAATTTGATATTCTGGTTAGTTATAATAATTCGCAAAAAATAACAGTAAATAATATTCAAATTTTTGCTGATAGTACTGCGATTCAAAATATTTTTCTGAGTTTTTCTCAAAATAATATTTCTTATAATATTCTGCCGCACAGTCTTTATGAAAATTATCCGCCAAAAATTGCCGAAGATTCTATAAAAAAATTGCCATTCCCATCAGGATTAGCTGTATTACCGCAACCTGTTATACCTGAATATATTATAGTCCACGACGGCGTTCCAAGTGATAATTCGGCGCCAAATTACTGGGTTCCTTATAAAAATTATATAAAAAACGTATGCAGTAGCGAAATTTATCCTACTTGGCCGTACGAATGCATAGTTGCAAATATTCTAGTTATCAATTCTTTTACTCTTAATCGAGTTTACACCGAATGGTACCGCAATCAGAATTATAATTTTACAATAACTTCTTCGACTGCGTATGACCAGAGTTTTGTTTATCAACGCAATATTTTTTCAAAAATTTCAGAAGTCGTTGACAGCATATTTTCACAATATATTACCAAGCCTGAGATAGAACAGCCGCTTTTTACGCAATATTGCGACGGCGAGAACGTAAACTGTCCGGGATGGCTTTCGCAGTGGGGTTCTAAGCAGCTAGCCGAAAACGGTGCAAATTATGTTGATATTTTAAGAACTTATTACGGCTATAATATTTATTTTGAAATGGCAAAACAAGTCGAAGGCGTCCCATCATCGTATCCCGGTAGCGTTTTGCAAGTCGGTAGCCGAGGCAATTCTGTTAGAATTATACAAAATCAGCTTATTGACATAAATAAAAAATATCCATTAATACCTAAAATCGCCGCAGACGGCATTTACGGTAACGAAACTGCAAATGCCGTCAAAATATTTCAGTCTACTTTTGGGCTGCCCCAAACCGGAATTGTAGATTATGCAACTTGGTATGAAATTTCACGCATTTATGTCGCAGTTAAAAAATTATCATAAAATTATTTATTTAAATATAAATCTTATAAAAACAATTAATTTATTGAACACTAATATCCTGCATTTGAGTACCTACAGCTATTTCTACTTTTCTATCTTTAAAATTCATGTTATAACGGCACCACAATCTTTGGTTGCTGTTGTCATAAAAGTCAAAATCAAAACAAATATTTTGTTTATTTTCTCCATAATCTTTACCCTTATTAAACACTATTTTAAAATCTTGTATCTTAACTGGTGGTGCAAATAATTTTCTAAATTGCTTGCTCCTTGCAATTGTACACATAAAATTTTCATTCATCCCGCTACTTTTTAGTGTATTATTACATTCGTTTATTCTTTCCAATATTTCAATTACAGTTCTTTTATTATCTTCAAATGATATTAATCTTGAAGCAGTTTTTTTAACTTCATCACTCTGTTTATCTAAACCTCCAACTACATTAAATAAACTACGTAACGTTTCATAAGAAAGATATGCAATGACATTATATCTACATCCATCACCATTATTATTTTCTAACACGGCGAAAGTTACGCTATCCTTTTTACGACTAATACTAATACGGTCATCTATTATTTTTCTGTTGTTTACATTGTTATAAAAAATTTTCTTTTTAAAATTTGCAACTTCTTCATTCAACTTGTTAACATCATTCTGATCATTAATTTTGCCTACAGACTTTTCTATATTAGCAAGCTGATTTTTTAAATTATTTAAATTTTGTTGAATTTTATTTATATCATCTTGTGTTTTAAAATTACTGTTTCGTTGTTTATAAAATTCAACAGCGTCATCATTTTCGTTAAAAGTTGCTTCACTATTGAATCCCACAACACTAGAATTTAGACCAAAAAATTTATAATTTTGTGCAATTTTCTTAAGCGCATCGAACATTTGCTCTTTGGTACTTATGTTATCAAAAAAAAGCTCTTTTGATTTTTCAACAACAGGAGGCAAATTCTTAATTTTCGTAGGATCATTCGGAAATTCTGGATTTTGTCTATTGTCTTTTTTTGAACCAAAAATTGTAAACCCAATCACAGAAACAGCTACAAGCGTTGCAGCTGCCGCAGTAGTTGCTATGACTACTGGTTTATTGTTTTTATCCCTGTTACCAAATCCCTTTGCTTTATCATTTGAAAAATCTTTGTTAACAGTAGCATCCCTTACTGCCCCAAGGGTTTGCGAGCTTTTCACCCCAGTTTTGTTTATATTTATCTTGTTATTCATTGCCGAAGTTCTGCCACCTAAAACTGATGCACACGCCAGTGCAAACGCCAATTTTTTCTTCCCAAATTTACTGAATCTTGACATAGGAACCAACCCTCTCTAAATTAAACTTATTTTGCCGGATAAAAAAAACATTCCTTGAAATCTACGCGCATGTTATATTTTTGTATTATAACATGCATTTCTTGAGATGTCTATAGTTCAATTCTTGCAATGTCGTTCGAAAAAAATCTGTTAATTTTTGTTTTAAATAAATATAATTCATCAAACAAGAGTTCTGGAATAGTATAAATTAGATCGATTAAATTTAGATTCGGAGGCAGTAATGCATAAATTTGCAGTTCTGGGCGCCGGCAGATGGGGCTCGTTTATTGCATATTATATTAATAAGCTTGGCTATGATTTAATTTTATGGGGCAGGAAAAATTCTGAAAAATTTAAAAATTTAATGCAAAACAGATGTAATTCTTCTATCTGTTTTGGTCCTGAAGTCAAAATAACTGATAATTTAGATTTGGCAATTTTGCAAGAATATATTATAATTTCGATAAATGCTCAGAATTTTCGTGAATTTTTATCTGATTTGTATAATAATAATTTTGATTTAAGTAATAAAAAAATAATTTTATGTATGAAAGGCATTGAAGAATCTACCGGTAAAAGGCTCAGCGAGATTTTTCAAGAATTTTTTCCTGAAAATAAAAATTTAGCAGTTTGGGTAGGGCCAGGGCATGTTAAAAGTCTTGTTAATAAAATTCCTACATGTATGATTATAGATTCTGAGAATAATAATTTTAAGTCAGAATTATGCAAGATTTTATCAAGTAAGCTCATAAAATGCTTTGAAGGCAATGATTTAATCGGAAGCGAAATCGGTGCAGCATGTAAAAATATTTTAGGTATTGGAGCAGGTATTCTTGATGCTATAAACATGTCAAGTTTAAAGGGTCCGTTAATGTCTCTCGGGAGTTTAGAAATTTCAAAACTTATAAAATCTATGGGCGGTAAAAAAGAATCTGCGTTTGGTCTTTGTCATTTAGGGGATTTTCAAGCAACGCTTTTTTCTCACGAAAGTAATAATCGCAAATTTGGCGAATCTTTAATTACTGGCGAAAAAATTAATTTTGTTGCCGAAGGCGTCGGAACTGCAAGAGCTGTTCATAAAATTTGCAAAGAAAAAAACTTGAATTTGCCTATTTGCGAAGAAATATATAAAATAATTCACAAAGAAACTTCGGCGCAAGACTCGATCGATTATCTTTTTTCGTTATGATAAAGCTAAGCAAAAATTGTAAATAATTAAAGGGATCGGATGTTAAACATAGGTTGTCACCTTTCGGCAAGTGAAGGCTTTTTAAATATGGCTAAAACGGCTCAGTCTATTGGAGCAAATACTTTTCAGTTTTTTTTGCGAAATCCGCATAGTGCTAAAGATATTAAATTTTCAGATCAAGATATTGAAAATTTTAAAATTTTTGCTCAAAAAAATAATTTTTCAAAAATAATTGCGCATTCGCCGTATACTATGAATTTATGTTCAGCAAAGCCTGGTGTGAGAAAATTTTCGGCTCAGATTTTAAAAGATGATTTAATTAAAATGAATAAAATCCCAGGTAATTTTTATAATTTGCACCCGGGGAGCCACACCGGACTTGGAATCAAAAAAGGCATAGAACTTATTTCTGAAACTCTTGGTAATATTTTGTCTCAAAATAATTTTAATAATATTATTATTTTAGAAATGATGTCCGGCAAAGGCAGCGAGATAGGCTCGACTTTTGACGAAATAAGTAATATAATTCGCGAATCAGGAGCTGGCAAAAATCTCGGAGTTTGTTTTGATACATGTCATATGTTCGATGCAGGTTTTGATTTTAATAATCTTGAGAAAATTCTTGACGAATTTGACAAAAAAATCGGAATCGAGAAACTTAAAGCTGTGCATTTGAACGACAGTAAAAATTTATTGGGCAGTAAAAAAGATAGGCACGAAAAAATAGGACAGGGCTTTCTTGGACTCGAAGTTTTTAGAAAAATTTTAAATAATAATTACATAAAAAATTTACCTATGATTCTTGAAACTCCCAACGATTTGCCGGGCTATGCCGAAGAAATTCTGATTTTAAAAAGTCTTGTTTAAATATTCGGAGTATTTTATGCAAGAAACTGAAAAAATTGAGCAAATTATAAAAAAATCGCTTACTCCCTTTTTGGAGCAAGTAAAAAATTTGGGACTTAAATCTAGTATCGAAAAGCTTTTTCCGGGTTTTTACATAGACGATTTTGTTATTCAAAAAATCAGAAAGTCTTTGCGTCTGGTTCGAACTATCGATTTAGGTAAATTTGCCGGGAAAATAAATATTTATTATCAAAATAATAATATATGTCTTGATTGCATTGGTACGATTGGACTTTTTATAAATCAAATAATTATTTCGGATAAAAAAATTATTTATATTTTAAAAGATATTTTTTATCAAATCGAAAATATTTTTTTTCAAGATAATAATTATTTAGTAAATAAAATAGACGAAATACTAAAAAAATTAACTAAAAAAGAAATTTTTAACACGTCAGATTTCGGTGAAAAAAGCCTATATGATTTTTTAATTATAATTTTGTTTAGTTATTACAGTAATACAAATTCGAACTTTCCGGAATGGTTTGAAATTGCACTTAAAAAATTAAATCGCACCGAATTTGCGAAAGATATTTTGGATTTTTTAGTTTATGTTATCGTAAAAGCATTTAATGCCATAAGCAAAAATGTGTATGTTAATTATGACATGCTTTTTGATTCCAAAATTTTAAGATTTTTTCTTAATAAAAATACTAATAAAGGCAAAATTGCTGATATACTTGAGTTTTTTAAACTTGATTTACAAAAAATACTTGATAAATTTGCAAAAAAATATGCGACTGAAGCGTTTTTAAAAGGCTTTGGTGAGCATTTGATATATATAATTTATGATTTAGTATTAGGTGTTTCTGATAATATTTGTGTTAAATTTTCAAATAATTTTAATTTTACTTCGTGCGTAGGCAAAAAAATAAATTCACGTAATTTCAGATGGTTCGGTAATAATCAATCAGACGAATATTTAGAACTCAGCAAAACTAAAAATTTTAATAATGCTTTTGTTATTAAAGCTCAAAAACAAGAAATTATGCTTTATAGACCGACTATTTTTGATTTTGGCACGATAGCAAAATATCAGCTTGAAACGAGAACAATTTATTCGGTGAATTTGCAAAATTTAGATTTAAATCAAGATTATTATATCAGAATAAAAAGAAGTTCCGGTAATTTTAATAGTAAATTTGTAATTAAAAATAATAATATTAATAATTTTATTGTAATGTCAGATTCGCAGGGCATGACAAAAAAAGACTACGATATTTTTATAAAAATTTTTGAATTAATATATAAAAAATTTGATAATATTCAGTTTGTTGCGCATTTGGGAGATTTCGTTGACGATGGCGCAAATGAAAATTATTGGGATTTTTTATTAAATTCAAAAATTTGGTCTCAAATTCCTGTTTTTGCCATTTCGGGCAATCACGAAGCAAAGTTTCATCCGACTCTTAAATATTTAGATAAAAATTCGATACTTAATCATTTTAATATTGAATTTTTAAAACAAAATTATTTAGACACAGGAGTATATTACTCTTTTGAACAAGATAATTGCATTTATATTTTTTTAAATACGAATATTCCGGGTGGTCTTGGCAGAGAGCAGCTCAAATGGGCAAACGATATTTTGACAAGAAGCAATGCCAAGTGGAAAATTATATTTGCACATAAAAGCCCATACTCGCAAGGGCCACATAGAAGCGATTCTGATATCGAATGCATAAGAAAAGAAATAAACGAATTATGTTTAAAATTTAAAATCGACATAGTTTTTAGTGGTCACGATCATGTCTATTCACGTTCAAAGCCTATGTGCTTTGGCAAAGTTACTCAAGAAGATATAAGAAATAATAATATATTTAATCCGTCTGGAACTGTTTTTGTAAGTTTAGGTGCCGTCGGAATTAAAAATTATATTCCAGATAAATTAAAAGACGAGCACATCGAAGTCTTGCTTTTACTTGATAAGCCTTCGTTTGCAAATATTACAATCGAAAAAAATAAACTCAAAGTAGAAATTTACGAATATGACTTTGAATCTTCAGACTTTAATTTAGTCGACGATTTTGCTATAATAAAAAACGAAAGCGGCGAAGAAGTTAGCGCTTTTGACATTAATAGGCGTATCGAAAATTTACCTGTGATTCCGTGGCTACAAGTCAGCGAGAGAGCAGATAAAATTTTAGCTGATTATAATAAATTAGATATTAAACAGAAATCACAAGTTAGTTATATTTCAAAATTAAATATTATTTTAAAATATAATTTAATTTATGAAAAAATTTCTGAGAGTTTAATTTCGATTGTATTTACAAAAGAAGATTTTTTAAAAGCCATAAAAAATCCCAAAATCGGTACGATAATAATACAGAGTAATATTATTAAATTTGAAAGTAAATTTGGATTTGGCAGGAAAATCAAGATAAATCGAGATATAGTAATAAAAGGCGTTGCAAAACTCAAATTCGTTACTTTTAATATAAAGTCAAATACTAATTTGTATATAGGCGGCTCGCTAATAATCGACAATTGCAGAAAAAAATTTTCTATATATAAATCGATTTCGTCGTTTGTTTTGCATGATAACAGTAGTTTGATTCTCTTGGATAATATTTGGGTTGAACAGCTTTATGGCAGAAGTTTTAGAGAAAAAAATATTGTTTCGATTAGAGGCAAAAATAATAAAATTTTTATTGATTCTGAAAATTTTAAAACTTTGCCCGAGAATTTTATAGCAAAAAAATTTTCAAATCGTGTTTTTAATATTTTTCCCAAATAATTAAGTTGTTTAATAAAAAATCTTGGATGTGATTTACTTGAAAAAATTTATTAAAATAATTTTTGCATTATTAACTTGTTTAATATTTTTTGTGTCGATTTTTTCACTTATAAGTATATTTAAAAGCTCAAAACGAAGAATTTTTAAAAATTTTTCGTCTTCGTATCGTAATTAAAAAATTCTTAACTAAAAAATTTATTTTAAATCATGAAAAATTTTTTTATTTATACTTTGGGATGTAAAGTCAATAATTGTGATTCTAATAAAATTGCCAATATTTTAGTTTCTTTTGGATTTGAAATGTCTGATTCAGAAAAAGCTGATGTTATAATTATAAATTCATGTGCAGTAACTAGTGAGAGCGTGAGAAAAACCAGGCAGAATATTAATAAATTTAAAAAAATTAACAAAAATTGCTTTTTAATTCTCACGGGCTGCGCAGTAATTTTAGAGCAATTTTTAAATAATAGAAATATTGATTTGATTTGTGATAAAAAAAATTTAATAAATAAAATAAAAGAAAAATTTGGTATTTTTGAGCAAAACACAGAAATTAATTTTATTAATAATAGCGAAAGAACTCGTGCTTTTATAAAAATCGAAGATGGCTGCGAGAATTTTTGTTCTTATTGTATTATCCCGTTTGCCAGAGGAAAAATTAAATCTAAAAATCTAGACGAAATAGATTTTGAATGCAGAAAGTTTTTTGATTACGGCTTTAAAGAATTTGTTCTAACAGGAATAAACTTAGGCAAATACGGCCAAGATTTGAATCTTAATTTAATTGATGCAATAAAAGTTGCAAGAAAATACTGCAAAAGAATCCGGCTTAGTTCTTTGGAGCCTGATGTTTTAAACAAAAAATTTATTGATAATTTATGCTTATTTGATGAAGTTTGTCCTAGTTTTCACCTGTCGCTCCAGAGTGGCAGCGATAGAATTTTAAAACTTATGAATCGCAAATATAATATTAATTTCTATTTAGAATTAGTAAATTATATAAAAAATAAGTTTGAAGACGCGACTTTTAGTACTGATATAATAATCGGCTATCCTGGCGAGACTGACGAAGATTTCGAAAACACGTTAGAAATAATTAAAAAGATTGGTATTATAAAAGTAAATGTTTTTCCGTTTTCACCGAGGCCGTTTACAAAAGCTTATAATTTAAATCAAATTGATTCTAAATTAAAAAAATATCGTGTAAAAAAAGCTATAGAATTTTCAGAATTAATATCAAAAAAAGTGATTTCTAATTTTATCGGCGAGTCTTTTGAAGTTCTTTTTGAAAATAAAGAAAAAAATAATATTTTTTCAGGTTATTCACGAAATTACATAAAAATAAAATATAAATCAGAAGAAAATCTTTGTGGCAAGATCAAAAAAGTAATATTTTTGCCCGAGTTTACATAATATTATAAAAATATTTTCTCAAATGAATCTAGAGAAAGTGCTGAGTATCTAATTATTATTGAGGTAAATTTTGGCAGAAAATAAAAATAATAAAATTTTTGGGACTTCTAATTTATTATTAAATAATCGAAAAAATTTGAATATTACCGGTGTCAAAGACGTTGACAAATTTGATGATAAAGAAATTATTGCAATTACTCATCAGGGCAAGCTTAAAATAAACGGCGTAAATTTAAAAATTGGCAAATTATCAGTTGAATCCGGGACTCTAGATTTAAGCGGCAAAATTAATTCTTTATGTTATATAGACTCGGGCGAAATTGCAAAAAATTTTTTCAAAAATTTGTTTAAATAGTAAAAATATGTGTTCGATTTTAGTATTTGCTTATTTTTTTTTATTAGGTATAATCTTGGGACTTCTGTATGATTTATTCAAAATATTTAGGATTCTTATAGCTAAAAATTCTTTTATTTTTTTTATGGATATTTTATATTTCGTAATCTGTTCGTTAGTTACGTTTGCGTTGTGTATTTTTATAAATTCCGGAATAATCAGAGGCTTTATATTTCAGGGAGAATTTTTAGGTTTTATTATATATAAATATATTTTTAGCAGAATAATTTTGAAATTCATGCAGAAAATATTATTTGGTATCAAAATCGTAAGATTTATAAAAAGTCCCAAATTGTTTATTTTCGACAATAATAGGCCTAAATAGTGACTATAAATTATATTTTGTAACCAAAAAATTGTGATTTTTTTTTACATTTTTAAGTTTTACAATCAAAAATCGAGTATAAATTCATCATGCCCTGTTTTAACAGAATTTTTTGAAGGTGGTTTTGTAATGAAAGTAAAAGTTTTAAAAGGCAAAAGAAAAAAATACAAAGGCATAGTAACTATTTTTTTGTTTGTCGTACTTACTAATGTTATAGGGGCTTTTGCTAAGCAAAAAGTAAAAATAGCAAATTTATCTAAAAAAATTTTTGAAATTGAAAAAAAAAGAGCTTTATAAATTCTGTAAAAATTTAATTTTTAGCGATTTTATTTTTTTGTTTTTAAATCAGCGTTTTATACAAAAATATCGCTAGAAAGGCAGGTTATTTTATGAAATATCAACTTAATGAAATCGTGCAAGGCACAGTAACGGCTATAAAAAATTTTGGAGCATTTGTCGAACTTCCTGACGGCAGTACAGGCTTGGTTCATATTTCTGAAATTTCTGACGATTATGTAAAAAATATTTCGCATTATCTTTCGGTAGGCCAAAAAGTTAAAGTTATGATTATAGGCTATAAAGATTCAAAAATTTCACTTTCAGTCAAACAAGCAAATCCAGAAAATAAATTAGAAAAAGTTTCAGGCGGTACCAATCAAAATTTTGAACGTATGATGAGAAATTATCTCAGAAATAGCAGCGATGTTATAAAAGACCTCGAAGGAAGGGCTGATAGATATTAAATTTATTTTAACAACTTAAACAAAAACTCAAAAAATAGCTTTCTCCGGCGGCGCCGGGGAAGATATTTTTGATTCTAATTTTTAAATTTTATCTTCAAATTTTACTATCGTTTTTCCCGGTTTCGTTTCGTAATCAACGGAAATTGGTGAATCTATCGACGAAACTTCTAGATTTGTGCTCGAATCGTCGGATTTCAGTCTCTGAATTAAAATATTGCATAATTCGCTAAATTGAATTTTATTAATATCAATACCTTGCGATTCAAATTTATTAATAATTTCTTTGCCGTTATTTGTACTTAGAATATCTTTTATGAATTTTTCATCCTGCATAAGTTTTTTAAAAATACTCGAATTTTTTTGCATAATTTCTAACTCTTTTTTATTTTCTTTTTTTTGCATAATAATCACCTCGATTTTTATTTTTTTGAACGATATGAATAATATTATATAAAAAAACAAAAATTTTTTCAAATAATTTATTATCTAAAACACTCATATAAACCCTAAGCAATACATATAAATAAATATAAATAAATATAAATACATGAAATTAGATATCTATTTCAAATTTTATTTAAAAGGGGCAAATATTGTGCAGGAATTTGATAATTTTTCTGAGATATTAAAAAATCCTCAAATGCTTAATATGCTAAGCAAGTTTATGCAAAGTCAAAATAATACTTCAAAAAATCAGCCTGAAAATAATAATTTAAAATCATATTTAAGTAATAATAACTCATGTAATTTTGGCAATTTTGATATTAACAACATGCAGATGATTGCTAATCTATTGCCGATTTTAAGTAATTTAAATAATAATAATAATTTTGCAAGTATGCTTGGCATGCTGTCAAGTAATAATTCGCAAGCTAATAATATGCAAAGTATTGTAATGCTCATGAACTTGATTTCTCAGATGCAAAAAAATAATCAAGATAAAAATAATAATAAAAATATAAAAGAAATAAAACAAAATAATTCTTAATTAATTTTAATTTGTTCCAATTCGATTTAATTAATACTAATTAGCTTTGAGTAGTTCTAATTAGTTCTAATTAGTTTTTTCTTGCATATAAATTTCTTGGAGGAACAAGTCATGAACAATAACATACAGGATTTTACAGAAATTTTGACAAATTTCAACCCTTTTATACGTACTGCCCTTATAAAAATCCCAGATAAAATCAAAAATAATATTCAAGAAATTTGCATTCGAATTAACAGCTCAATAATTATTTTTACACAAAATAATTCTTATTTTGTCGGCAAAAATGGCGAAGTTGCATCAGAAGACCCAAAAAATTTAGTAATTTCGCAAAGTGATATTTTAGAAACTATGAAAATATTGTGCAATTTTTCAATATATTCATACCAGAATCAAATAAAAGAAGGTTTTATAACTTTAAAAGGCGGTCACCGAGCTGGATTTTCAGGCACGGCAGTTATTAATAATAACGAGATAATTAATATTTCTGATATTTCTTCGATAAATTTTAGAATTTCTCGAGAAATTTTAGGCTGCTCAGATAGAATTTTTAATAAATTTGGCCTAGATGTCGGTGGTACTCTTATAATTGGGCCGCCTTCTAGTGGAAAAACGACTATTTTGAGAGATATGGCACGAAAACTTTCTACAAGTTTTGAAGAAAATAAATTAATAAAAGTTTCGATTATTGATGAGCGCCGCGAAATTGCTGCTAGTTATCAGGGAGTACCCCAAAGAGATATTGGCTTTTCAGACGTTCTGACTGGATTCCCAAAAGCCGAAGGTATTATCAGAGCGATACGAACTTTATCGCCAAGAATAATAATTTGTGACGAAATCGGTAATAACGAAGATGCCGAAGCGATAAAAAAATCTTTAAATTCAGGCGTGGGAATTATAGCAAGTATACATGCAAAGTCACCGGACGAAATGGCAAATTCTTTCAGGATAAAAAATATTTTAAGTTCCGGAGCCATAAAACGTGCAATATTGCTTGACAGTACTCCCGGTAAAATCAAGGGCATGTTCGAAGTCAGTAAATAATTTTAATCAAAAATTTAATTTTTAAATTTATTAAAATAATATAAATAATATAAATAAGAAGGAAGAAAAAATGATAAAAATAATCGGAAGTTTAATTATAATTATTTCAGGTGCATTGATAGGCAAAAATTTATGCAATAATATTAAAAATAAAATTAAATTTTTAGAAGATTTTCAAAAATTTGTTTTTTATTCAAAATGTGAAATTGAATTTAAAAAAACTTCGCCAAGAAATATTACCGAAAATTTTGAGTGTAATTCTGTACTTAAAAAATTTTTTAAAAATTTAATTTATCTAATTCAAAACGGCGAAAGCTTTCCAGGAGCTTGGGAAAATACTTTTAAAATATGTAAATTTGATGAAAATAAAATTATTTTAAATTTTGGCAAAGAACTTGGTTCGTACAATCTTGAAAATCAGATAGAAACTTGTAATTTAGCTTTAAATAATCTTTCTTGTGTTATTAAAAATTTAAAACAAGATATCGATAAGAACGAAAAATTGTTTACTTATTTGGGCGCGTGCTTTGGAATTATAATCTGCATAATATTTTTTTAAAAAATAAAAATTATAAATTAAAAATTAGGAAGTAAAATGAATTTAGACTTAGTTTTTAAAATAGCGGCGGCAGGAATAATCGTAGCAATTTTAAATCAGGTTTTAGTAAGAGCAGGGCGCGAAGAACAAGCAACTATGGTAACACTTTCGGGATTAATTACTGTGCTTTTAATTATGATTCGAGAAATCGACACGCTTTTTAAGACCATAAAAACAGTTTTTGGGCTGTAAATTATGGGTATAAATATAATTTCTGTTGCCGGAATTTCACTTGTTATTTTAGTTATTTCGAGTCTTGTCAAAAAATATTCGCCAGAATTTTTTATTGTTTTAATCACGATATCTGTTTCGATATTCTTAATAATTTTAATTTCTTATTTACAAAATATTCTTCATGAATTTGATTTTTTATTTAAGTTTTCTAATATAAAACAAAATTTGCAAATTATAATATTAAAAATAATAGGTATTTGTATTATTTCAGAATTCAGTTCGAATATTTGCAAAGATTCAGGAAATTTATCGCTTGCAAATAATATAATTTTGTTTGGTAAGATAAGCATAATTTTAACTGCGATGCCTATTTTTAAAGAATTTTTCGAAACTATTTTAAATATATTAAAAAATTCAAGATTTTGAAAAAATTTTTATTTTTTTTGCTTATCTTAATTTTTTTTATGCCGAAAAATATTTGCAAATCAATCGAGTATTCGCTAGAAATACAAACCGAAATTTCAGAGCAATTTGAAGAATCCGGAGCTAAAAATTTAAATAAAAATTTGCCGGATTATAGTTTAGAACTTTTAAATCAAGCAAATATTCATGACATATTTTCAGTAAAAAATTTGAGTTTTGAATCAATAATTAATATTATTTTAAATTTAATAAAAAGCAAAATATTTGCGCCGATAAAATTTATAATTCCGATAATTTTTATAATAATAATTTATTCGTTTTTTGCTTCTTTTTGTGAATCTGAACAAGAAATTATAAAATTTATTATTACTTGTTTTGTATGTATTTTAACTAGTTTTAATTTAATAAAAAATATTCAAAATATTGTTTTGTGTTTAAATATCGCATCAAAGTTTGTTTTATGTTTTATACCTGTTTTTGGTGCGTTTGCCATTTCGCTCGGGTTTCCGATTTCAGGCGCTGCGTTTAATTCGAGTATCTTGTTTTTTAATCAAATAATTATGTCTTTAAGCAAAAATATGATAATTCCGGTTTGCAGTGCAATGAGCAGCTTTTGTGTTATTTCGTCGCTTTCGACAAAAATTAAATTAAACAAAATTTTTGATATATTTTATTCGATAACAAAATGGCTTTTAATTTTTTTCGGAGCTTTAATTTCGTTTGTGTTTTCAGTTCAAAAAATTATCGGGAGTTCAATAGAAAGCTTAGCCGGTAAAGAACTGAAATTTATGTCAAGTTTAATCCCGATAGTCGGCTCGGCTCTTAGCGATGCTACTTTAATTGTCAGGAGCTCTGCAAGAATTTTATGGGTAAATATAGGCTCTTTTGGAATAATCGCGATTATATTCATATTTTTGCCAACTATAATCGACTGTCTTGTCTGGAATATTTCGTTTCAAATCTGCGAATTTTTAAGCCAGATATTTGATTTTAAAAATTTAGAAAATTTATTTGCGTCTTTTAGAAAAATAATAAATATAGTACTAGCTATCGAAATCATGTTTATTTTTATATTTATTTTTGCAACGAGTATTGCCATGAAAGTTAATATTTAAATTAATATAAATTAAAATCAGGAATATTTGATTATGTATTTTTCTTGGATTATTACCATATTTTCGAGCGCTTTGATTTGCATTATTTCAGAATTT
>JAGBNX010000013.1 GCA_017634155.1 Clostridia bacterium
AATAAATCTAAAGCAATAAGCGCACTTGAAGTTTTAGGTTACTCTGCCAAAGAAATTTCGCCTATTTTGGAAAAATTAGATTCTTCTTTGTCTGTCGAAGATTTAATAAAACAAACTTTGAAAAATATTTAAAAAACAAAATAAAAAATTATTGGAGATAATTTTGGATAAATTTTCTAGAATAATAACGCCAAATCAAAGCTCAGAAGATTCTGACATAGAAAATCCGTTAAGACCGAGAAAATTAAGTGATTATATTGGCCAAGAAAAAGCAAAAAAAAATTTAAAAATTTTTATCGAAGCCGCAAAACTTCGCACAGAATCTTTAGACCATGTTTTATTATACGGACCTCCGGGACTTGGCAAAACTACACTTGCAATGATAATAGCAAACGAGATGGGAGTTAATATAAAAATAACTTCAGGACCTGCAATAGAGCGTCCTGGAGATTTAGCCTCGATGCTTACAAATTTGCAACCTGAAAGCGTTTTATTTATAGACGAAATTCATAGAATTTCAAGACAAATAGAAGAAGTATTATATCCCGCCATGGAAGATTTCTCGATAGATATAGTAACTGGCAAAGGTCAAATGGCGTCGTCTTATCATCTGCCGCTTTCAAAATTTACTTTAGTAGGCGCAACAACCAGAGTTGGTCAATTAGGTTCGCCACTAAGAGACAGATTTGGCGTTATTTTAAGACTAGATCTTTATAATCCCAGCGAGTTAAAAAAAATAATTTTAAGAAGTGCCAAAATTTTAAATATTAATATTACAGACGAAGCAGCTCAAGAGATAGCAGGGCGTTCTAGGGGAACCCCGAGAATAGCCAACAGATTATTAAAGCGTGTTCGAGATTTTGCTCAGGTTATTTCAGGAGGAGAAATTAAGCTTGAAATAGCCAGGCATGCATTAAATTCGCTTGAAATCGATAATTTAGGTCTAGATTCAAACGATAAAAAATTATTAGAAACAATAATATTAAATTATAACGGCGGCCCAGTCGGACTTGAAACTCTGGCAGCGATTATTGGCGAAGAATCGGTCACAATAGAAGACGTTTATGAACCGTATCTTATGCAAATAGGCTTTTTAAACAGAACTCCACGCGGCAGAATTGCCACAAAACTTGCTTATAAACACCTGAATTTAAAAGGCAGTGCTATAAACGTATGGAATCTGCAAACTAAATTATCAGAAAATTAAAAAATTGGGATTACGTGCTAAAGTTACGTGTCTGGGTGGGTAAAAATTAATTATACAAAATAAATGTTTTGTATAGTTCGAGAGTTAAAAATCTAGATTTTTAATTATTACTTAAGCAATTTCTTAAATTTTTTAATATTTTTTTTTCACGTCTGGAAATTTGAACTTGAGTCATTCCTAGAATTTTCGCAGAATCTGATTGAGTTTTTGACTCAAAAAAACGCATATTAATTATTTTTTTATCTATATTACTTAATTTATTTATGGCGTTTCGAATATCTATTTTTGTATTAATATATTTTTCATGAGATTCTTCGAAAATATTAGATTTTTTTTCACAAGTTAAATTATTTTCTTCGATTGAAATAATATTTTGATGACTTTCTAGAGCTTCTAAAATATTTTCTACAGGAATATTTAATTTTTCTGATAATTCGTGTAAAGTCGGCTCGCGATTGTTTTTTATACAAAATTCTTCTCTTTCAGTATTTATTATTTTATATATTTTTTGATTATTTCGGCTTAATTTTATTTTGTTATTATTATTAAAAAAATTTTTAATTTCGCCCAAAATAAACGGTACGGCATAACTTGAAAATTTTGTACCAAATTCTGGATTAAATTTTTTAGCGGCACGAGTTAAACCTAAACAGCCGGCCTGAAAAATATCGTCGTAATCAGAATTTTTAAATAAAAATTTTGAAACACATGATTTTACAAGTCCTATGTTTTGTTCGATAATATTAATATTATTTGACACTTGTGATGTTTCTTCTTATTATAGATTTTTCCATCAGAACAGTCGTGCCCTTGTTTACTTTTGAAGAGACTCGCAATTTGTCCATGAAGCTTTTCATAACAGCAAATCCCAATCCTGCGCGTTCACTGCCGCCAGTTGTAAAAAGCGGCTCCATAGCTTGAGCTATGTCTTTTATGCCAATGCCTTTGTCACGAACTTTTATTAAAATCTTGCCGTTTTCAAAAATTTTACAGTTTATGTATATAGTACCTATTTCGGATTTATATGCATGAGTTATGCAATTTGTAACAGCTTCTGAAATAGCTGTTTTTATATCAGTTATTTCGTCTATAGTCGGATCTAACTGGGCAATAAATGCTGAAATCGTAGCTCGAGCAAAAGATTCATTTGCTGATTTGCTTAAAAAATTCAAATTCATTTCGTTTATACATAAATTTTCCTGTTTCAATTGTTGTTACTCCTAATTTTTTTATTATTTTTATTTTTTATTCTAAAATTCCCAAGTTTTTTATTCCTGACAATTTGACTAGTCTTTCGAGTTTTTTGGGGATATTTATAACTTTTAATTTTATTCCCAAATTATATGCTGTTTTAAATCGTCCCATTATAAAGCCTATTCCAGAAGTATCCATGAAGCTTACTTCGTTAAAATCAAGAATAATTTTTTCAGGCTTTTTTTTATTTATAAAATTATCTATTTGTTGTCTAAAATCTGCTGCCGAATGATGATCTATTTCGCCCGAAATTCTGGCAGTTAATTTATTCTCAAGAAATTCAAGTTTTATTCCCAATTTTGTTCGAGCCTCCCGAATAAAATTAATTTGAGATAAGCATAGTAACAGTAAAAATGTGAAAAATCAGTCGAATTTTGTATTAATTCTTAAATTTTAAGTTCTAACATGCTATTAAAAATAGAATTTAAAATAATTTTAGAATTCATGTTTGAAGACTTTATTTTGATATCAGCTTCTATTAATAATTTTAAAACTTTTTCGATATTAAAATTTCTGGCAAGAATTTCGGCATAATTTAATTTAAATTCTTTATTTTTATAATTAAAAAGCTTTAAGAACTCGCTTTTTGAAATTCCGGCTTTTTTAGATTCTTTAATTTTAAAGGCATCTATGAAATCCGAAATAATTATAGACAAAATTTTATTTGCTTCTTCGTTTTGATTTAAAAGCGCGTCGGTAATTTTAATTGCCAAACTTATGTTTTTATTTCTGATAGCTTTAGAAATATCATAAATATTATATTTTTCTTGAAATTCAGGCGAAAAATTCTGAATTAATTCCTGCGTGATTTCTTTTTCTTGCGAACTCATTGCGATATTTTCTATTAAAGCTTTTATCGAACTTAAATCATTAAAGCATTTTTGGCATAAAAATTTAGAATTTTCGATACTTAAAATTTTATTTAATTTTTTTGCCCAAATTATTGCCTGTTTTTGAGCACTTACAGCTTCGTGTTTAAATTCTGAAAATTCTGAAATTTCAGAAATTTTTTTTAAAAATTCTAAATATTGCACGTTTTTTTTGTCTTGCACAGACGTATCTTGAATAATCACAGTACAAAAATCAGGAATATCTGAAAAAATCTTAATAAAATTTTTGAAAAAATCCTGCTTCATTTCATGCATATTTGAACTTGTTATTAAAATTAATTTTTTGTCCGAAATCATCGGAAAAGTATTAAGCGCATTATAAATTAATTCTAGATTTAATATTTCGCTGTCAAACAAGCAAAAATCGATATTATTTTTAGAATTATGATCAAAATTTTTATTTTGCACACTAAATATTTTATCAGTAAAATTTTTAATTAAAAAAAATTCCTCGCCGATAAAATAATAAAAATTTTTAATTATGCCGTCTTTTATATCTTTTTTTAAATTTTTAGTACTTATTTTAGCCATACTCTTTCCTATTTTTATATCTTTTTATATTTTTTTATATATTTCGCGATATTATATAATTATTATTTTTAAAATTAATTAATATATTATAATAATTATCAGAAATATAATTTTTATATTTTAATATTTTATTATAATTAAATCTTGCAAGCCAAGAGTTATCTACAAAAATTATATCTTTGAAATTTAAAATTTGAAAGTTATTCGGGAGCTTAAAAGCTATAAAAATATCGCATTTGCGAAAATCTTCAGGTAAATTTTTGATATCTCCCCCTTCGAGTGCAATAATAATAATTTTGCCCAGTAAATTTATTTTTATCCAAGTTTTTTGATTAATTTTATAAGAAATCATATTAAAATTTTTGTCTTGTGATTCAAATTCATATTTTATATTATCTTTTATATTAAAATAATTTTTAGTATTAATTTTTAGATTATTATTACTCAAAATCATGATATTTTTTGACAAATAATTATTAAATTTATTCAAATTTTTAGACTGCAAAATAATTATATTATTTTTTTGATTTGAAATTAAAATATCTTTAGAATAATTCGAGCAAAAAATTTTTAAATCAAAAGAATTAGCATGATTTATTTGATATGAAATTATTCCGATATCAAAAAAAATTAAAATCATAAATAAAATTTTAAAAAAATCTTTTTTTATATTACAAAATAATATATAATATGAAATTAAAATCAAAGCAAATGCAACACAAACCGGAATAAATTTATAATCTAAATTAATTGAAAATTTTGATAAAAATCTCGTGACTGTTATTATCGATTTTGAAATTAAGCTTGCAAAACTTGGTAAAAAACTAAAAATTTTAATTTGATTAAACAAAATAGCTAAAATCGAAATTAATATTAAAATATAAATCTGAAACGAAATTAAGATATTTGATATAAAAAATACTAGCGAAAAAGATTTAAAATACAAGCAAGAAACCGGAAGTACACAAACAGTAGCTGTTAGAGAATCAGAAAAATTCGAGATAATATAATTAAATAAAATAAAAATTTTATTATTTTTTATGTATTTTTTATTTTCTCCGGCACTGCCGGATGAAGAATTAAGTATATTATTTTTTATATTTTTTAATTTTGAAAAAATAAATTTTTTTAATTTATTACTAAAAGTTATTATCGAGGCCGAAGATAAAAACGACATCCAAAGTCCGATATCTAAACATGAGTCAGGATTTATTAATAATATAATTATTAAAGCAACTCCCAGAGAATTTAACGCATCATAATTTTTGAAAAATATTTTTGATAATATAAAAATCAAAAACATGATGCCCGAACGCATAATCGATGGCGTAAATCCTGTTATGAACATAAAAAATAGGATAAAAACGCAGCATAATAAGTAAGAAAATCTTTTTTTGAAATTTAAAAACTTGAATAAATTTAATAAAATATTTATAATTATTGCCAAGTGAAAGCCTGAGATTGCTAAAAAATGTGAAATTCCGGATTCTGAAAATAATAATATCTCGCCGGAATTTAATTTGCTTCTGTCTCGAAATAAAAAAGCTCTTATAAAAGCTTCAGACTGGTTATCAAATATTTTAGTAATATAATTTAATAAATTTTCTTTTATTTTTAAAATATAATAATTAATATTTTTTTTGATTTCGAGTCTCTCGATTGGCTCATACGAAGAAACAAAACCTGATAATTTTATATTCTGAGATTTTAATCTTAAAAATTCTTTTAAATTCGTATTTTCTTGAACATGAATTTTGGCTTTAAATTTTTGATAAATATCACAATTTATATCTGATTGCGAAATTAATTGCATTTTAAATTTTGGTATTTTTTTAAAATTTTTAATATTTTCGATACTCTCGACTTGAATATTATATTTGCAAATATTATTTGAATAAACAGGCATATCAATAATATAACCGGTAATTTTTATATCTTGATTTTTTAAAGAATTCGTAAAAATATCGTTTTTATAAAAATTAAAAATAAAAATCCCAGAAGATATAAAAACAGAAGCAAAAATTAAGGCAAAATCTTTGTTTTTTACAAAAAAATAAAAAAATAAAAAAAATATCAAAAAAATGCCCATTAATACAAACGAGCAATATATATGTAAAAAATTAAAAATTAAAAAGCAAAACAAGACAGACATTCCGGAAGCCAACAACGGCTGCCTGATATTATCATGAATATTCTTATTATT
>JAGBNX010000014.1 GCA_017634155.1 Clostridia bacterium
ATAAAAATAAAAACCAGAAGAGTGACGCTAAAAGATCTTTAAGAGCTAAACCAGCGTGGCAGAAAGGTATTATTATGATAGCCGGCGTTTTTATGAATTTTCTGGTCGGAATTATTTTATCTATATTTTTAACGGCTGCAAAAGAAAATATTTACAGTACAAAAATTAGCAGTCTAGTCACGAGTTCAGGAGAATATATCGAATCTGAAAATTTGTTAAAACCAGGTGACGAAATTATCGCAATAGACGGTTATAAAATTCATGTTCTGAGAGATGTTTCGTTCGCCGCGACTGTCTCGAATGATAATAAGTTTCAGGTAGATGTTATAAGAGACGGAAAATTTACAAGTTTAAAAGACGTTCCGCTTGTGTCTACTGACGCAGAAGGTAATAAATCTTTGGCAGTAAGTTTTGAAAAGATAGAAAAAAATTTTATAAATATCGTAAATTATGCATTCACTGACGTTGGTTCTTTGATAAGAAATTCGTGGGATACTGTTATCGGACTCATTAAGCGCAAAATCTCGATAAAAGACTTATCAGGGCCGGTGGGAATTGCTACCCAAATTGGCGGAATTGCAAGTCAAGAAAAAAACTTGGGCCCTGCACTTTTGCGTATTACGACTTTTATGATGATGATATCGATAAGTCTTGGCGTTTTTAATATATTGCCATTTCCGGCACTAGACGGCGGTAGAGTCGTTCTGCTTATTCCAGAAGTCATAACCGGCAAGCCAGTAAATCAAAAAGTCGAAGAAATAATTAATACGGCCGGTGTAATTTTGCTTATAGGGCTCATGATTTTTATAACTTATAACGACGTAAAAGATATAATTATGTCGATTTTTTAAAATAAAAATAAAATATATATATTTTTAGAAGTAGTAATTAAAAATGCAAAGAAAAAAAACTAAAAAAATAAAAATAGGTAATGTATTTATAGGTGGCGGCGAGCCGATATTAATTCAATCTATGCTTGATAGGCCGTTTGATGATATTCAGGCTAATGTCGAACAAGCTCAAGAACTTGAAAAAGCGGGCTGCCAAATGCTACGTGTTGCCGTGCCAAATTCGCGAGCTGTCGAACTTATTAATATTTTGAAGCGTTGTATTAGCATTCCCGTGATTGCCGATATACATTTTGATTATAATATCGCAATAGAATCTATTCATGCAGGGACTGATAAAATACGCATCAATCCTGGAAATATTGAAAAAAATAATTTGTTAAAAATTGCAAATATTTGTTCACAAAAAAATATTCCCATAAGAATCGGCATTAATAGCGGCTCTGTTGATAAAAAATTTTTAGCAAAATACAGTAATAGTGCTTATGCGATGGTCGCAAGTGCCAAAGAAATTATTGATTTATTTGAAAATTTTGGCTTTGATAAAATCATTGTTTCACTTAAGTCTTCGAATATTTATAAGACTATAGAAGCTTACGAAAAAATGTCGAAAATTTGTGATTATCCTATGCATATTGGCATAACAGAAGCCGGAACAGAAAATTATGGTATTATAAAATCTTGTATCGGAATCGGGAGTCTTTTAACACGTGGCATAGGCGATACTATAAGAGTTTCTCTCTCGACAAATCATGTAAAAGAAATCGAAGTAGGATATCAGATTTTAAAATCTTTGGGACTAAGAGACTATGTAGAAGTAGTTTCTTGTCCGACATGTGGCAGATGTACTTTAGACGTAAAACAGCTTGCACTCGAAATAGAAAATTTTACTAAAAATATAAAAAAAAAATTAAAAATCGCCGTAATGGGCTGTCCGGTAAATGGCCCCGGAGAGGCAAGAGATGCCGATTTTGCAATCACAGGAGCACATGGTACAGGATTAATATTCAGAAAAGGCGAAATTATAAAAAGAATGCCGCAAAATAAGCTTTTGGAAGAGTTAAAAAAATTAATTTTTGAATTATAATAAATTTCTTGGGGTAAAAATTGGTCAGTTTTTTAGAATTTTTTGATAACATAATAAATATCGAAAATAAAAATAAATTTGAATTTACATATATAAAAAATATCGAAATATTTAAATTAGAAAAAAAAATTCTAATAAATTTATCAGGCAATCAAGAAATTCCAGATAATATTTTGAAAAATACAGAAAAAATAATACAAAATTTTTTTGAATTAAATTCTGTGAAAATAATTTTAGATTTTGAAAATTTAGATTCTAAAAATAACGAAGAAAAAGAATGTTCAGAAATCGAAATTCGAAAAGATAAATATTTATTGCCACAAATTTTGCCTGATACAGCTGAGCCTATTTTTGGCAATAAAATTACTGATAAAATTATTAACATAAAAAATATCGAAAAATCTTCAAACGTTACTATTTGGGGAGATATTTTTGATATACATATAAATTCAAATCGATTTGATAGTTTTGTTTCTGTAAAAATTACTGACTATACAGGCTCGACAAGCTTAAAAATAAATAAAAAAGAATCTGAGAATATTTATAATATTTTAATAAAATTAAAAAAAAATGATACGATTTTAGTCAGTGGCAGAGCCTATTATGACGATTTTGAGCAAGAAATAATAATTTTGCCTAAAATAATAAATTCTGTAAAAAAAGTAAAAATAGTAGATAAACAAGAAAAAAAACGAATCGAGTTGCATTTACATACTTCGATGTCTGCCATGGACGGTATGAATTCTGCCGAGCAGCTTATAACTCGCGCACTCGAATTTGGTCACGAAGCTATTGCGATTACTGATCACGGAGTCGTGCAGGCTTTTCCTGATATCATGAATTTTTATAAAAAAATAAAAGTTAAAAATCCAAATTTCAAAGTTATTTACGGCATCGAAAATTATTTTGTCGATGATTCTGATGATTTGAATTCTGATATAAAAGAAGTCGACGCTGATTCTTCTTATATTTGTTTTGACTTAGAAACAACAGGATTTAGCGCCGTAACTGAAAGAATTATCGAAATCGGCGCCGTAAGAATAATAAACGGCGAAATCAAAGACGAATTTTGCACGTTTGTGAATCCCAAAAAAAATATTCCGAAAAAAATTACTGAATTAACTGGGATAAATAACGAAATGGTATCGAATGCTCCTGATGAATTAGAAGCCGTTCAAAAATTTATAGATTATTGCGGCAAGTCTAATATTTTGGTCGCGCATAACGCTGCGTTTGACGTTTCGTTTTTAAAATCTGCGCTCAAAAGATGCAATTTAAATTTTGATTTTAAGTCTATCGATACAGTGGCTTTGTGCCGCGCGAAAATAAATCTCATAAAAAATTATAAGCTTTCGACTGTTGCAAAATATTTTAATTTGCCGGAATTTAATCATCACAGGGCAAATGACGATGCAAGAACTCTTGCTTTGATTTTTTTAAAGTTACTGCCTGAAGATACAAAAAATAAAAAACTCGGCGAAATTTTTGAGAATACGAATATTAAGAAGAAAAATTCTTATCACCAGACGATTTTAGTTAAAAATCAAAAAGGCATGAAGAATCTTTACAAATTAGTCTCGAAATCGCATTTAGATTATTTTTATAAAAGGCCTAGGATTCCAAAATCAGAGCTCGAAAAATTACGCGAGGGATTAATAATCGGCAGTGCATGCGAATCGGGTCAATTATTTCGCGCAGTCGTTTTGGGAATGCCCACTGAAGATTTGTATAAAATCGCAAAATTTTATGATTATCTTGAAGTTCAGCCAATTGGCAATAACGAATTTTTAGTTCGTGACGGTCAAATTTCCGGCGGCAAAGAGCAGCTCAGAAATTTCAATAATATCATAATTAATATAGGAGAAAAATTAGGTATTCCTGTTGTGGCGACTGGCGACGTGCATTTTTTAGAGCCACAAGATTCAAGTTACAGAAAAATTTTAATGCTTTCGCAGGGCTACAAAGATGGCGAATTCCAAGCGCCGCTTTATTTTAAGACTACAAAAGAAATGCTCGAAGAATTTAATTATTTGGGCGAAAAAAAAGCACGCGAAATCGTAATAGAAAATCCGAAAAAAATTGCCGATATGATTGACAAAGATATTTTGCCGATTCCCGAAGGTGTTTATCCCCCGTTTATCGAGGGCGCCGAAGAAGAATTAAAAAATATCACGATTCAAAATACGAAAAAAATTTACGGTGACCCGCTGCCGGAAATAGTCGAAAAAAGGCTCAAAAAAGAACTTGATTCGATAATTAAACACGGCTATTCGGTCTTGTATATGACAGCTCAAAAATTAGTCGCCGAATCTGAACGCAACGGATATTTAGTGGGATCGAGGGGCTCTGTAGGCTCTTCGTTTGTTGCAACTATGTCCGGGATTTCCGAAGTTAATCCCCTGGTGCCGCATTATGTTTGCCCGAATTGTAAAAAAAGCGAGTTTATTACTGATGGCAGCTACGGCTCCGGCTTTGATTTGCCACCAAAAAAGTGTCCGAATTGCAATCAAGATTATAAACGCGACGGCAATGATATTCCGTTTGAAACTTTTTTAGGCTTCGAAGGCGATAAAGCACCTGATATAGATTTAAATTTTTCAGGTGAATATCAAATTAATGCGCACAAATATACTGAAAAAATTTTCGGTAAAAATAATGTTTTCAAAGCAGGCACTATATCGACTATTGCTGAGCGTTCAGGTATGGGGTTTGTAAAAAAAGCCATAGAAGATTTTAATCTTGAAATTAATCGTTCAGAGCAAAGAAGATTGGCTTTGGGCTGCACAGGTATAAAACGCACGACTGGTCAGCATCCGGGTGGAATGGTAGTCGTGCCTAAAAATATGGAAATTTACGATTTTTGTCCCGTACAAAGACCTGCAAACGACCAGAGCTCTGATAGTATTACGACGCATTTCGATTTTCATTCGATACACGATACTATTTGTAAACTAGACGAATTAGGGCACGATGTTCCGACGATTTATAAATATCTCGAAGAATTTACGGGAATTCCTGTTGAAAAATCTGATATAAGCGACCCGAAAGTTTTATCGCTTTTTACTTCTACAAAAGCTCTAGGCATAACTCCGAAAGAAATAGATTCTAAAACCGGAACTTTCTCTTTGCCGGAAGTCGGAACTTTTTTTGTCAGACAAATGCTCGACGAAGCAAAGCCAAAAAGCTTTTCAGATTTAGTTCAGATTTCAGGTCTTTCGCACGGCACAGACGTCTGGCACGGCAACGCAAGAGATTTAATTAAAAATAAAATCTGCGATATTTCGCATGTAATCGGCGTGCGTGACGATATTATGACTTATTTGATTTCTAAAAATATTGATAGACAAAAAGCTTTCAAAATAATGGAAATAGTCCGAAAAGGCAAAGCGCAAGAAAAATTCGATAAAGAAATAATTGATATGCTGAAATCTCATGATATTCCTGATTGGTATATAAATTCCTGCAAAAAAATAAAATACATGTTCCCAAAGGGTCATGCTGTAGCCTATATGATGTCTGCGTTTAGACTCGGCTGGTATAAAATTTATAAGCCAGTTGAATATTACGCCGCTTATTTTACTGTTAGGAACGAAGATGTTGATAACATGATTGTGATGTCCGGCAAAAAAGCAATTATGAATAAAATAAAAGAGATATCAGACAAAGGCAAACAGGCAAGCATAAAAGAGCAAGCAAGCGTTGCAACTTTGCAAATTCTAAACGAAGCACTCGCTCGAAAAATAGAATTTTTACAAGTCGATTTATATAAATCAGAAGTAAGTAAGTTTGTAATCGAAAATAACAAAATAAGATTGCCATTTATAACTATAACTTCGCTTGGCGAAACTGCTGCGGAGGGAATAATAAGAGAAAGACAAAAAGGCAAGTTTATATCGATTGCAGACTTAAAAGAACGAACTAAAATAACAAAACTTTCAATAGAAACTTTGAAACAAGCCGGAATTTTAAATGGTTTGCAAGAACTTAATCAGTGCTCGCTTTTTTGAAATTAATTTAATTTATTAATTATTTATTATTTGTTCTCCTTGTGTATTTATTTTGTAATTATCTTTGTAAATTATTTCAGAAATCGGCACTATTTTGTAGCCTTCGGCTTGGATTTTTTCGATAATAGTCGCCAAAGATTCAGCAGTATATTTTGCGCCGTTGTGCATTAAAATTATCGACCCCGGAGATAATTTTGGAATAATTCTTTTGCACATTTCATCGCATTTTTTGTCTTTCCAATCTAAACTGTCGATGTCCCATTGAACTGGGTACATATTTAAATTTTCAAGTTCTTCCATAGATTTATTATCATAATCGCCGTACGGAAATCTAAATAAAATTGGTCTTTTGCCTGTTAAATTTTCGATTTTATTATTACAATTTTCGATTTGTTCTTTTATTTTTTCTCTGTTTTGCTTGGGCAAATGCGGGTGAGTATCAGAATGATTGCCTATATCGTGTCCGGCTTCGGCTATTGCTTTTACAGAATCCGGAAATTTATCTACCCACATCCCGACAAGAAAAAACGTAGTTTTAATTTCGTATTTTTTTAGAGTATCTAGTAAATTTTGAGTATATTCGTTGCCCCACGCAGCGTCAAACGATATACTCACGATTTTTTCTTCTCTGTTTACTTTATAGATAGGCAATTTTTTTTTGCTATCGGCAAATAAAAACGAATTTGATAACGTAAAAACAAAACCCAAAATCGCAACTGTTAACGCCGATAATCCCCAAATAATTTTAGTTTTTGTTACTAAAAATATTTTCATAAACTCCTTACATATATATTGATATATATTAATATATTGCTGTTTATGAAAATATATGACGTATTATAACTTGTTATTCTTAAATTTATTTTTCATATGTGTAGAACATTCTAGTAACCGGCACTGAAAAAATTTAATAAATATTCTCTCTGGACGTACATAATAAATTATTTATATTTTTTTATCAATAATAATAAAAAAATTAATTTTTATTAACTGAAGAAATACAAAATGAACCCAATGGTGGGAAAAAATTATCAAGCGGGAAATTCATATTATCAAACTCTTCGCGAGAGTTTATCCCGTTGTTGCATTCTTTTACAGGCCGCCCAAAATCATATGACGGAATAAGCATTTGCACGCTGCGTTCAACATGAGTTATTGCAAAAAGTCCCATTGTAACGTTTACATATTTTGAGACGTTCAAATAAACAAGATTGCCACCAAAATAATTAATTATATAATCCGGAATGACCGGAACTTTACCTAAATCTTCGGCATAAGTAACGTCATTTAGGCTCGAACTTAAAATTATTGGATTTGAAACCTGTACAACTGCAGTAGGAATATTATTTTGATTTTGCTCGCTAAAATTTTTATCTGAACTATAAATTTTTGTACTGCTATCGCTACCAAACATAGTCATATTTTTAGAAAATATACACAGCGCATTTAAATTATTACTGGATTTTACAAGCGACGCTTCGATCCCTATATCAAAATAAAAATTTTGTTCTATAGAAAAAAAGCCTTTGCGAAACGAAATCGGCTCTATATTAACTTCGACGTCTATAATTGAAGCCGTACGTACTTTAATATTCACCGACTGTTCGATTATACTTTGATTAGTTTCAGTAAAATAACACCTGAGATTTTCAAGATAATCTTTTGTTGCACAAGAATCATACACCCGTTTTGTATTAACAATTATTGATTCTTTAAATCGTTCGTAAAATCCGCATTTTGTCATTTTTGCTCCTATATACTAGATTAGATTAAATTAAAATATTATACTCGATAATTATATTATTTGATAAAATTTAAAGCAGTGCCATTATAACAAAAGCGAGAACGTCAAAAAGCTATTACTAAACCAAAAATAAAGTGATAAAAATATACAAAGCTACAAAATCAAAATTAGCCCTTTCATAAAATTTAAAAATTAATTTAAAATAATATCTCTGGTATCGATAGAAAAAATTATTTATTTGATTTTGCAGTGCCATTTATGATATAATAACGCGGGAGTGATTTTATGGAAAAATTTAAAAGCAAAAAATTCGCAGCAGCTTTGCTTGCTACAACAGCGTCGTTAGGCAGTAAAGCCGCCCCCCCTACTGCCGCAATAGATTCAGGGATTAATAAAGCAATTTCAAATAAAAAAAGTAGGATGCCAACTTGGAGCAAATGGCTTTTCGGATTTGGTATTACGACTATTCTCGGCGTAACTATTGAGGAAATTATAAGAAGAAATTCACAAATCAAGAATAATAATCCAGAATTTCCTGATAAGTCAAATGAAAATGTTGAAAAACTAAATGAACAGCAAAAAGATGTGCAAGAACTAAATGCAAGTCCTATAAAAGAGAAAAAAGAGCCGAAAAAAATAGGGCAAATTAATGCAGAAGAAGAAAAAAAGAAAAAACAAAGTCACTGGGTTGATGCTTATTTGTGTCAAAACATAATAGATCCGGATACAAACATACAGGAAATTAAAAAAATAATGGCAGATAATGAAAAAGAATTTTATGAAGCGGTCGAAGCTTATCACCCTTTGAAAGAAATCATGGAACGTTTTAAAAATAATCAGTTTTGTAAGCAAAATTTTGTAGGCTTTCGCGACCTTAGCAGTATGGGGAAATTAAATAAAACTTTTAAAGCATTCACATATAACGATGTATTGGGTGAATTTAAAAAGGAAATTTCGATTAACGGTAAACCTATTTCAATTAAGCTTGTTGAAAATGAAGAAAGAAAGATTGTTAATTCTTTTCGAGAGTTAATTTTAAAGGAATTTGGTGATTCTCAGGCTTTGCAGTACAATGTTGAATTCCCAGGTAATACTATTTTCAGTATTTTTTTGTTTGGAAACAATAGAGTAGCATTTCACTGTATTTCGAGTAGTATACTTTTTGAATGCGAAGACCCAATTTCGATATAAATTTAATTATACATAAGTATGTTTTTTATTATAAAGATTTTAAATCACTATCAGTATTAATCTTTTTTCAAAATTAAAAAATTAGACTAAAAATATTCTCTCCAGCGGTGCCGTAGAGAATACTTCATTATATCAACAACGTATTTTACTAGTTACTATTATTTTTAATAGCAGCTTTTTTAATAGCATCTTTTACATATAACTCATCATAATTTTCCATAATACCATTACGAAATTTAGCTATATTTCCATTCCTGTCCTTTATTTCCAACAACCCATCGGAATATTTAAACCCATAACGTTTATATAATCGTTTAAAAACACCATTATAGGCTTTCATATTAGTGTAACTGAGCAATCTCATAGAATCATACATATGACTCGAATATTTTTTCATAATAAAAACTTTATAAAAATTATCTTTCTTGCTGCGAACTACAAACCCAGAATCACCAACTATGAATTCAAAAAGATAAAAATATGGACCTTTTTCGTCGGTGCCTTCGTTAATACAGAAAGCTCTAAAATCTTTCAATTTCTCTTCATTTCTACACATTTTAAAAAACGGTTTATGCGCTTCCCGTAATTCTTCATCATGATAATGATTAGTAAATGCTTCCAAATCTTTAAATACTGTATCATAAAAATAAAGTGCGTTCTTCTGTATAAAATCCGTATTAAATTTCTTGTCGAATTCACTCGCTTTTTTTTGAATCAGCTTCCTGTTTGTTAACTTCTTCTCATCTTCTTTTTGTTTACGTAAGGCATCTAAATCCAACAAAGAGCCACCTTGGTTAAACGAAATAACATCTTCACATTCGCCGCATTTACTTGTTTCAGGTTGCACAAACTCGTCTCTTATTCGAGTGGTGTCATAGATTTTGCTATCTTGCCCGCCTAACTTAACTTCGGGTATGTAATTATTACTTTGTTCGTTCAAATCAGCTTCAAGCACATTGCTAACACTTTGATCGCTGGACCAATTCTTTTTGAAACAATTCTTTGCTAATCTCCCAACGGAATAACCACCCCATTTAGAATTTGTACACCCAAAAATACTGTGCACAAATTCTCCAGCTAGCCCAACCCCACCAATGATTTTTAAAGCATCCATGGCTGAAGAATTATTTGCACCAAAAATCAGCGTACCCATCAACGCTGCTGCAATTTTGCTTTTGCCAGATTTATTCATAAGACCTCCTCCTTAAAAAAAAATTTTAGAAACTATCGGGATCAAAAACTAATAAAATACTTCATTTTCGATCTCCGCGACACATAATATCAAAAATATAGACTTTATTCAATACCTTAAGACACAAAAATAGAAAAAATTATCTAAAATTATGTAATTTCAAATCAGAAATACTTTTTATGTAAACAGAATAAACAACAGACGTTACTATGATAACAATTGGGAAAGCATATATCGATAAATTATTCCTGGTTTGTAAATTTAGAATCAATTGTTCTTCCAAGTTCATTGGTAGGCGTTGGGAAAGGGGCTTTTGCGCGTTGTAAAGAATTGGAAGAAGTTGTAATTGAGGATAAAAACGAGAGTTCTAGCTGCCTTAAAGTTATTGATAAAGGTGCGTTTTTTGATTCTGGATTAGAAAAGATTGAATTGCCAAAATCAATTAAATGTATTGATAGAGTTGCGTTTAATAACTGTGCAAATCTTGTCTCTGTAATATTTAAGGGAACGGATGACAATACCAGCTCACTTGAAGGTATTGACAAAATATATAGAAAATGAAAAAATATTCAGGAAATAAAACATGGAGCGAAAAATGGAAAACGGAAAGATATGTCCAAAATGTTATGGAAAAGAATGTACAAAAAATGGAATAGTAAAAAATAAACAAAGA
>JAGBNX010000015.1 GCA_017634155.1 Clostridia bacterium
ATTTTTGGAGTCGAATGTCCAACGGAAGATTTGATTATGGATTTTTTAATTCAAATCGAACCCTTTGTAAATCAAGCGTTGATATGAAAATTGAGAACATAAAACGTCAAGAAAACGCTTATCAAAAGCGGGCAATTTTAAGAGAAAATTTAAGATGAAATTTAATTTTCTGCTAGATCCTTTGCCAAAAGAATATGATGGATATCTCATAAAATGGCAGTTTTGGAATGGAATTCTAATTTCGAACTGCCTTGGAGATTCTGAACTTTTTGAAAACTCGGAAAGAGGTCAAATTGAAAAAATTTATACTGCTTTTAATCTTCTTTTCGGTAAAGGAATTCCTCCGTTTGACAAGGCTTTGGATGGTCTTAAGTGGTTTCTTTCGTGCGGAGGAACAAAACAAAATGACAATGAAAACTCTGAGCAATATTTTTCGTTCGATGACGATCACGAAAGGCTTTTCAGCAGTTTTATGGTGAAATTCGGAATTAATCTCAATTAAATTTAGCTTTATTCGGCAATAATCTTTTAGCTTCTTCGTTGTTTATTGATTCTGAATTATTTTTTTTCAAAAAACAACAACGTAAATTATTAATTTTTTCTGAACAATAATTCTGTATTTTGGATAATATACTTTCTTTTTTATTTTCTTCTTTTATTTCACGCAAATATGTATATTTTTTATGATCATATGGAATAAATTCAAATTTTCTGGAAATTTTTTTATTATTTCTCACACCTTCCTGTATTAAAATTATATTTCTAGGATTATTGCTAGTTTCAAAATTTGGCATAGTATAAATAAATTTATCATTTTCTTCTACATCAACCAAATCTTTCAAATCACTTTCTAGAGAATCTGCACCACCATATCTGCCAAGTGGATAATCTGATCGAGGAAAAAATTTACAACTGCTAGGAACAACCTCAATACTTTTATCATCTTTACTTCTTAAAAATTCGAATAATTTATTTGAATCGCAACAATTTTTTACACTAACTTCAAAAACTAACTCACCAACAAATACATTACTTTCTTCTAAATCAACAGGTATTATAATTTTTAATTTTGTAGTATCAACGCAAAATTCTGATTTATCAATATTAAACTTATAATCTACAATAAAAACGTTATCCGTACTAAAACTTACACGTAATAACTTTTCATTATAATTTAAGTAAAATAAATTCATAAAAAAATTATCATTATTAACAAGCTTAAAATAATTCAATTCACAATTTAATCTTTTAAAAAAGAAACTTGATATACAACTTATAACACTTTGATTATTACAAGAAAAACAATTTATAGCTCCATAACATTTAAATCCAATTGTAAATAAACAAAACAAAAACACATATACCCTAACCTTAATCTTAATCTTAGACATACTCCTTTAACCCTTCTATTTCCTTATTAATATCTTCAATCTTATTTACTGTAGAACTTAATTCATTAATTTTGTTACGCAATTCCCGTGAAGGGGATTCCAGACTTGATAATAATTTATTTAGTAAATCACAAAGTAGGTATTCATCCTTATTCTGATTGTTTAAAAAAATTTCAATTAATTTTAATAAATATTCTTTTTTAGATGAATTAGAATTAGAATTATTATTACTTAAAATCATATTTGCATTACCTTTAAATTTGTCATGAGATAAGTTCAAAATATAATCATAAATATGATTTGCAAAACTAGTTATAGCATTAATTTTTTCTTTCCTAGAATCATCTAAATTTTTTCTTTGATTAAAACATTTAATACATTCACAACATTTAATGCATTTATAATCTTTACAATAAAAAATAGACTTAAGAAACGTCCAACAATTTTTCTTCTCACATTTAACATATTTAAAGCACAAACAATTACTTACACGTTTTTCTGCTAAATTCGATTTCAATTCGCAATGTTCCATAGAAATAGAATTTATATTAAGACACTTTAAGATTTCATTCAATAAATTTATTACTTTATTATTATCCCTTACTTCTTCTTTGTCTTTTGCAGGTGAGTAAGTATCTATCGCACTAGAAGATACTGAAGTTGTCGCACCTGCAGTAACCCCAGACGTAACAGGATAAACATAATTATTCACGAAATTCATGAGATATCCTACAAAAAATATACAGATTTTAATTAAGTGAGTCAAGAGCAAAAACGCTTTCGAACTTGACTTATAGATTATTCCATATAAAGAAAGAAATGTAAATATAAAGCATAAAAAATTTGTCAAAATATGTATAAAAATAGCTGAAAAAGCAAAAAAACATCGAAACTCCTTTATCTACAATGATAGAGGCTTTTAAAAAAGCAGGAGTTTCGGCGCAAAATCAGAATATAATCATCATCGATTTCACAGCAGGCCTCATAAACATAAATCGAAAAATTAATATTTTAGATCGATACGCAGAACGCACAATTAATGGTGATTTGAAGCGCGAAATTCTTGGAGTTTATTACAATTATTCTTTAACTTTTTCCCAATTTTGGGATATGAATCAGTACGACAAACTCTTTAGTAAACTTACTGAGGCTAAAGAGTTTCATACGATTTATTTGCCAAAAAACACTGGATATTATGAATTTCAAGGGTATGTTGCAGGAGTTGAGGACGTGATTGAGTTTTCAAAAAACGAATCAGAAAGGA
>JAGBNX010000016.1 GCA_017634155.1 Clostridia bacterium
ACATGTCAAGATTCATACGATTCCCAAGATTCCTAGATTCCATACTGTAGGTTTGAGATCCAGAAAACAAGAAACTAAAAGCAAAACAAGTACTTAAAAACTTTGAAAATTTAGAAAATTTAAAAAAACTCATATGTACACTCCTAAAAATTAAATTAAAAAATTCGACAGCTGCCACGAACTATTCTATAATAACTAGATCAGGAAAATCAATATATTTTTTGAAAAATATTCAAAAATTATCCAAAATTTTCAGAAAAAATAAAAATTACAAAGTAATTTTATTCAGTAATAAATAAACTTTGAAAATTTAGATCATATCTTTTTTTCTTAAAATAAAAAATGCTATTAGCATTAGTATTACAGATAAAACAACCGGAAACCACCAGTAATCCATCATTGGAAAATTTTTAGTATTCATGCCATAAATTCCGGATATTACTGTTGGAATCGAAATTATCAAAGTCAAAGATGCCAAAACTTTCATGACTATATTTAAATTATTTGAAATAATCGATGCAAAAGCTTCCATAGTGCCCGAAATTATGTTCAAATAAGTATCTGTCATTTCAATTGCCTGCTTGATTTCTATTAAAACATCGTCCATTAAGTCTTTATCGCTTTCGTCGTGATCTATAAATTTTGATCTGAATAATTTTTCAAGTGTTACTTTTGTAGTCTTTAAAGACGAAGAAAAATAAACTAAAGATTTTTCGATTTCTAAAAGTTGTATTAATTCTTTATTTTTCATAGACTTTCTGAGTGAACGTTCGATTCTGTCGCTACTTTTGATTATTTGATTTAAATATCTTAAATATCTTGTCGCTGTATATAAAATTATATTTAAAATAAAATTTGTTTTGTCTGACGTATCGCCTTTTTTGACGCGCCCTGCTGCAAAAGAATTTATTATATCGCTATTTTTCAAAGTTATTGTTATAACATTTTCTTTTGTTAATAAAATACTTAACGGAGTCGTGTAATAAGTTATCGTCTTATCAGATTTTACAAAAAGCGGAATATCTACAACTATTAAAATTGCATTATTATTATTATTTATATCGATTCTTGAAGATTCTTCTTCGTCTAAAGCATTTTTCAAAAAATCAAATTCGATTTTAAATTCTTTTGATAATATTTTTATTTCTTCCTGCGAAGGCAACGTACAATTAACCCATGCACCCGGCTCGCATTTATCTTTTTTGTGCATTATATCGCCGCTTGTCTTATAGTAAGAAATCAAAATACATCACCTGCAAATCTAATTCTTCTGTGATCATATCAGATATGCAAATAATACTCAATTTTTGTTTACATTAAATTTACTTAAAATTTACTTACTATACTACCGGTTAAACTACTGTTTTTCCAATATTTGCTTTCTGCAAACTTATCATCTCTTACCATTAATAGTCTTTCGATATGATATCCGTTGTATTCACTTTCTTCATTATCTTTATTAACAACAAATAGTTGTTGCATATTTTCCACTTGCATTTCTCTCACATAATAATCCGGATTGTCATTGCTTGAACTATTAGGATCTTGAACTATAACACGCTCGAGTTTTGTGCCACCATCATCGTAAAGCAAATGGGCAAAAACCGTGTGCCCACCACAAGTTAAAATCGCTCCGCCAACAAAATAACTGCGCCCGTTAGGCAATTCATAACTTGCTTTATTTGAATCTGGATTTTTCAAAACGCTTTCCGGTCTACTATTCAAACTATTGTTGTATCTTTCTGCTAAATGACAAAACACTAACGGAGGGCACTTGTTCTTTTCTACATGATTTTCCATTGCTTTCGCTATAGTACCGCATCCTCCTAAAGTGCCAAATGACTCAGGAAAATTATTAGGGAAATACATGGCAAACAACTGATCTCCGCCAAAGTATAAATTATCAAAATCTGTTCGATGTCGCGGATTTTCAGCTTTAATAAATTCATGATTTTCAGATTGGTCCCAAATCTTTTTTAAATTTTGGAATCGCGAAAGAAACCATGAATCATTTGTAGCATTACTCAATCTGTTAATTTCTTCTATAAGCACTGGATTTAAAAGTATATTTAAGTACGAATTCAAAATACAAGTTCCGGGAGGATAATCATTGCCACCGTACCATGTTATAAATTTAATTATCCTTTCAGGATCGTTTTCCCAAACTTTTTTAGCATCTTTCTTTTTTAAAATATCACCGGGGTTATTATGTTTCTTGCTTTTATTATCGTCTGTGTTATCAGTATCCATTTTTTTATTATCCGAATAAGCGGCGTAAGCAATCAAACCTGATGCCAATAAAGTCAAAAGGCTTGTGCTCGCTATTAAAGGGGCATTGCTTGTATTTTGTGACTTTTCACTATATTTCTTGTTATTATTTTCAGACCGTGGCAAACTTTGTACGCCAGAGTTTTCTAAAATCGCAGTACTTCCAGCTTTCGGTGCAGCATTCGAATTTTTCGCACCAAAAACAGATGTAAACGCCATAACCGCTACCGCCATTTTTTTCTTTCTTTTTGAGCTCATAATAATTTACCTCCAAAAAGACTTCAATCATAACCATTGTAAAATAAAAGTAAAAAAAAGTCAAGGCCATATACTCAAAAATTTTACTTCTTTCGAAAGGTATTGCCAAAATGAATAGAAGTGATAAAAATTCATAGAACATTATCTTCATGTATAAATAGATACAGTAAAAGAACCAAATCACTTTCTCCGGCGGTGCCGGAGAAAATTTCTATCTTTTTTAGCAGTGCCCTTTCGAAATTAGAAATTAGTAACAGATTTCTCTCCGGCGGTGCCGGAGAGAGTATTTATGATTTAATTTTTAAATTTCAAAAGAAATTATTATAAAAAGCCCGAGTGCTTTTTACATAATAGAAAAAATATCTAATTTTTTTATTTTATGTTATAATTCTTTGCATATACTCCAAATTCAAATTGACAAATATTTCTTTCTGAGTATGATTAAGCGCGAGCTATTTGAGTAGCTCAGATTTTTAAGCTGTGCAACGTACAAAACTAAGGAGGGGATGTTAATGACTACTGATGACTTTAAAATAAAATTTGATAAGTTAATTAAAATTTTGACTACTGACGAAAATAAAGCAAAAGAATTTTCTGATATTAATACTGTCGATGAATCTTATAGCTTTGCTTGCAAATTAGTAGGTGATATGGACAAAAAGCTTTATTATCAAGCAGTGAATAATTTTATAAATAATCAGGACGAGGAAAATAATAATAAAAATAGTAAAAAAATAGAATCGGTTTCTGGTGGTTTTAATATTCCCGAAAGAAAAGTTTTGAATTTGAGCTTTTTATCCAAAAATTAATTTTTTGAATTAATTTTTATAGCTAATTTTTATAATTATAGAGAGGTAATTTATTATGTCAAAATGTGATTTATGTGATAAACATCTTTGTTTCGGAATTAAAGTTTCGCACTCGCACAGGCGTTCTAATAGAATTTGGAAGCCAAACGTGAGAACTGCTCATATTATTCTTAACGGAACACGAAAAAGAATTCATGCGTGCACTCGATGCATAAGATCTGGAAAGTTATTGTCAGCTAGTAAATAACAGATAATGCTTTCTGAGCTTTTGGAAAAATATAATAAAGAAAATTTTGCTAGATTTCATATGCCGGGTCATAAGTCTTTCTTTAACTTTGGTATTAATAATATTAATAATATTGATTTAGGTTATGACATCACAGAACTTGATTGTACAGACGACTTATACTGCTCAAACGGAGCAATAAAGTATTCTGAAAATTTAATTTCTGATATTTATGATTCGGGATTCTCGGTTTTTAGCACTGGTGGCAATACTTTGTGTATTCAGGCTATGCTTTATCTTGCTGTGCCAAACGGCGGAACTATAATTATTGCCAAAAATGCACACAAGTCAGTCATAAGTGCTATGGGAATTTTAAATATTAAGCCAATTTGGATTAATTGTAATGATAATAATATTTTATACGAAAATCTTGAATATGAATTAAAAAAGCATCCTGAAACTAAAGCTGTTTTTATAACTTCTCCAGATTATTTCGGTGCTATGGTAGATGTAAAAAAAATAAGATTAATTTGTAAAAATATATTAATTTTGGTCGATAATGCACATGGCTCGCATTTAGTATTTTTTGAAAATCATCCGATAAGTTTAGGTGCCGATTTGTGTGCAGATTCTGCTCATAAGACTCTTCCTGTTTTGACCGGTGGGGCTTTTCTTCATATTGGGAAAAAATTTTCTGAAATTAATAATATAAAATATGAAGATGCCAAAAATGCTATGCAAATATTTGCTTCGACTAGTCCGTCGTTTTTAATTTTAGTTTCACTCGAAAAGTGCGCTTTATGGCTAAAAAATATTGGCAAAACTGAATTTTTAAAACTCAAAAAAATTATTCAAGAAATAAAAAGTAAATATTCTAAAATTTTATTTAAATCTAATATTCAAGACCCGGTAAGGCTTACTTTTGATACTTCGAGTATTGGCTTAGATAATCAAGAATTTATTTTTTATTTAAAAAAGTTTGAAATAATGCCTGAATTCGGTATGGACTCAAAAACTGTCTTGATTCCTTCGCCTTTGAATAATTTAAAAGATTTTGAAAAATTAAACTCTGCACTTGAAAATATTATAGCCAAAAAAAATAAAATAAATTATAAAATAAATCTTGAAACTAAAAATATAGATTTTAATTCTAAAATTTCTATTCACGATGCTATGTTTTCAAAAAATAAAAAAATTCTTGTTAAAAATTCTGAGAATAAAATTTCGGCTCAAGTAATTGCTAAATGCCCACCTGGAATTCCTGTTGTTATTCCTGGGGAAATTATAAATAAACAAAAAATAGATATTTTAGAAAAATTAGGAATAAATTATATAAGGACCGTGGTTTAAATGGCAAAATTTTCGCATGTTACTATTCTAGAGGGCGCTGAAAAAATTACAGAACAAGAATCACAAAAATTTTGTATTCAAATTTTAGGTCAAGAATTTAAAAATAAAATAAAAAAAAATATATGTTCTGATATAATTTTTATAGATTCAAAAAATAAAAAAAGCATAGGCATAAACGAAGTTCGGAAAATTAAAAACGATGCTATTATAAAACCAGTCGAATGCAAGTTTAAAATTTATATTTTTAAAAGTGCTCAAAATTTGACCGAACAAGCCCAAAATGCTCTTTTGAAAATTCTTGAAGAGCCACCGAGTCATGTTATTTTTTTACTTTTATGTATTAATTCAAAAAATTTTATTCCAACTGTTCTTTCGAGGGCAAGAATTATTAAATTAAATAATTATAATCAAGAGTATACTAATCAAGATATCGATAATTTTATAGATTATTTGATTATAAATAATAAAATTCATGCTTTATATATTTGTTCAAAATATGATTCTGACAGAGAAAAATTAAAAATATTTCTGAATAATTGCAAGAACGAAATTTTATTAAGAATAAAAAATCAAATTCTAGCTCCTAATAAAATTAATTTGTGTAAAAAAATAAATAAAGTTTTAAATTATGTTGATATGAATTTGAACAAAAATCTGGCTATAGTAAATCTGGTCTTGAATTAATAGAGTAGGCATGTTTTATGTATAATTTTAATAATTATTCGAAAAATAAATAACGAAAAAATTGTGAAAAATAAAAAACTCGGTGGTTACCGAGTGGGAAAAATTACAACCTACAAATCAAAAATAAAAAAACAACTAAATTTCGCACTATGCTCTTTGGAAATTCCAGAGCTGTGCATCTGTGCCGTTATCGGTCCACAATTGAATATTAGTCCCGTCTGTTGTTTGACCGTACTTAACATCAACTAACATTTTTCCGTTGATGTCAGAATATATCTTGTAATTGATTCCCCCAACATGCTTAATCCTCCATTGTTGGGCTGCAGTTGAGTTTTGTTCGTACTGGTGTATGTTCGTTCCGTTACTTGCTTCTCCTCCCTCGACGTCGAGCATCTTACCAGAATTTAAATTCCTAAGTGTATAATTACCATTTGGCAATCTGTTAACGTTCCAAACCTGGGCAGGGGTATTGTTTTTCCTATATAATTGAACATTTGCTCTATTATCAATAGACGCACCTTCAACGTCCATAGCCTTTCCTTGATCTAGCTTAGTAAGCAAATAATAGTTCCCATTTGGAATTACATCACTACGGATCATGTTCATGGCTCCAGCAACAGTAGATGCAAAAAATGAACACGCAAGCGCAACGCCAAAAAATTTAAAAAAATTCATATAAAGTTCCTCCATACGAAAATTAAATTGAAGCCACACTCGATAACCACCAGTTTCTGATCATAAATAACAAAATTGTGAAAATCAACAGTTTTGAACAAAAATATTGAAAAAAATCATGCAAAAAAAATATTTTATATTTTTACTTACTAGTTTTATTTGAATAATTTTAAATTAAGATAAAAAATCTTAAATGTATTACTTGAAAAAGTATTTATTTAATTTTTTAAATATGATCACTAATTTAGTAAGAAATCTGTTATTTCTTAAGTATTCAAATTTTTTTTATTTAAATATGTTTATCGGGCACTGCTAAAAAAGATAGAAATTTTCTCCGGCACCGCCGGAGAAATTGTTTTGGTTCTTTTACTGTATCTATTTGTACATGAAGATAATGTTCTATGAATTTTTATCACTTCTATTCATTTTGGCAACGCCTTATATAATTTAAACTTGTTTTTTTTCAAAAGTGTAGTATAATAGACATAATATTAGCCAATTATTAAATGTAAAAAAGAGGAGAAAGAAATGTCAATAGATATGCACTGCCACACAAAAGTTTCGGATGGTTCAGTCAGTGTTGATGAGTTAATATTTATTGCAAGAAGAATGGGAATTAATAGCTTGGCAATTACAGATCATGATACTTTTGCAGGTGCTAAAAGGGCTCTGGTTTTAGGTGAAAGATACGGTCTAAATATAATTCTTGGGGCAGAACTTTCTTCTTTTAGTAAGAAATTTGGCAAAGAATTGCATATTTTGTGTTATATGTGTGATTATCCTGATAGATTAGAAGGCATATGCTCGAAAAATACAAAAGCTCGAAAAAAATTCAATTTAGGAGTTATTAATCAAATTTCAAAATATTATCCCATATCGCTTGGCATGGTTTCAAATAAATCTCGCGGGAGTTCGAATATTTTTAAAAATCATATAATACAGGCAATAATGGACAGCGGCTGTATTATGCCGATTTATTCGATAGTGTACAAAAAAATATTCGATTCTAATATAGAATTTAAATTTAATCCTGGGTATTGCGAACCGGAAGAAATAATAAATCAAGTTCATCAAGCTGGGGGGGTAGCTATTCTTGCGCACCCAAAAGAAAGCGACTTAGAAGACGTAATTCCGGAATTAATTGGTCTTGGAATCGACGGTTTAGAAATTTATCATCCAAGTGTTTCGCCGAATTATTCAGAAAATTTGCTAAAAATTGCACAAAAATATGAGCTTTTAACTACCGGAGGAAGCGATTTTCACGGAATGTACTCGTTTGCATCAAGATGCTTAAATTCTTTTGGTACGAGCGAAACTGAAATCAAAAAAATGATTTCAAAAAAATTAAAACTAAAAAGGAGTATTTAATTTAATGGATTTAATGGAAAAATTTCTTGTCGTAGGCCTTGGGAATCCCGGTGATAAATTTATTAAAACGCGTCACAATGCCGGTTTTATGTGTTTAGAAAAAATAAATCTAGATATTCCAAAAAAATTCGGAATTAATATTATGTATGAAAAAAATCTTGAAAATAAAAAGATTTATTTTTTAAAGCCCATGACTTATATGAATTCAAGCGGCGAAGCTGTTTTGGAATTTATTAATTTTTATAAAATCAAAACCGAGAATATTTTAATAATTTTTGATGATATTTCTTTGCCTGTAGGCAGAATAAGAATAAGACTAAAAGGCTCACACGGCGGTCATAACGGCATGCGAAATATAATCGAAATGCTAGAAACTGAAAAAATTAAAAGAATAAAAATCGGCGTAGGCAATAAGCCTGATAATTGGGATCTCGACGACTGGGTCTTGTCAAAATTTAGTGACGAAGAAATGCCCGAACTCGAAAAAGCTATAAAAAATTCTATCGAATCTATAAAGTTAATAATAGAAAATAAAGAATTACAAGCAATGAACTTATTTAATTAGCCATTGCTAAAATTGATAGTTTTGCTATTTTATTTTTGTACTGTGACTCTGTCGATTCTATCCATTTTTAGCAATGTATAAACACTACAAAGTAAAAATGTGGTATTTGATTTTTTTCTGAAAATCTTGCACTTTTACCATGGTAAGACTTGTTAAATTCAAGCTTTTTTTTGAGATGTTTGTAAACTAATAGTTATAGTTAGTTGTTGTTTTTGTATTACCGTGAATAAAACTGGAATCCGAAATGAAAATGCCACTGGTAACTTTGTGCACTGTCACTAAATAGGTTTTATTATTATCCAAAAAAAATATGAACTTAAATGATTTCATCGCATTATCAGTTGAACAAATTGAACATTCAAATTTGAAATTATTTAGATAACATTTTCCTGAAAATACTTCTTCGAGTTTTTTTAAATAACACTTTTCACCAACAATATTATATTCATTTTTTAATTCTTCAAATTCTTGGTCACCAATTTCTTTTGCCCCATCACCTGTAAGCATACCAGTTTTACTATCAAAATTTTCAATAATACAATATTTTTGATATAATATTTTATTTTTATTATTATTTATACAAAACGAACTTACAACATTCGAAGAATAAAATATTTTTATGTTATTCTTTAGATATTCAAATGCTTTTATAGCATCTTTATCGCCATTTAATTTTTTATAAATAAAATCAAGATTAGAAGAACATTTTTCTCTTTCGCTCTTAAATAAGCTACGTATATTAAAATTTTTATTAAAGATTTCGTTTAAAATTAAAGTACCAAGCACACCAGAACTAAAAAGTAAAGCTGGCGCTATTATATCTAATTTATTTAATTTTTTTGATTTAATATTCCCAGTTTTTTGTTTAACATGCGCCCCCATATCAAGCGTTTGCGGCGATTTGGCATCTAATTTTAAATTTTTATTTGTGGAAAAATCAGACGTTTTAACTGGTAAATTCTCAGGATTTTTAATGCCAAAGTTTTTAGCCGAAGTATTAGCGCTACAAGCAAGCGCACTAAGTAACGTAATTGCAATTTTGTTTTTAGTATATTTACTCATAGTCTTTCCTCCTTGAAACTTAAAAAAATTAAATTTTTAAAAATCGGCACTGAATACTTTCAAGCTAATTCTAATTATATCATAAATTTTTATTTTTTCAAGTAAATTATGAAAAAATTTATAAATAACGTTCTCAAATTTTACGGACAAAAAATTATATAAAAATCAAAAATAATTAATTTCTCTACAGGCGTCGAGCATGGCTCTTGCGACTGATTTTGAAACACTTCCGTATTTTCCGTTAGCGACTATGACTGCAAACGCGACTTTTGGATTGTCAAATGGCGCATAACCCATAAAAGTCGTATGGTCATCGCCGACATTTTGTGCAGTACCGGTTTTGGCTGCTACAGGCACAGGATAGTTTCTAAAATCAGTAGCCAAGCCTGTTAAAACGACTTCTCGCATGGCCTGACGTGTTAAATTCAAGCTTTCTTCTGAAATATTTATCGGCTTAAATTCACTTTCGAAAATTTTTAAATCTTGCGAATGGTCATAATTCATGATTTTACTTATGATTCTGGGCTTAAAATTTTTACCCGAAGCTACTCCTGCTGGTATTTTTGCAAGTTGCAAGGCGGTAACCGAAATATCGCCCTGACCGATACCTGCTTGTGCTGCTGCTGAAATATATTTTGCTCTTTTTTCTAAATCATAAACAGTTCCTGAAGCTTCTGAGAGTTCCAGGCCGGTTTTGCCACTTATACCAAATTCTATTGCATATTTTTCTATATTATTTAATCCCAGCCTATCTGCGTTATCTGCAAAAAATACGTTACACGAACGTGCCATAGCTTTTAGTAAATTTGCATTGCCATGGTGTCCGGTACATCTTATTGTGCCTCTTATATAACGTCTATAGGCACCAGAGCAATTAATGGTTTCTTCAAGACCGTTTAGAACTCCCTCGTTAAGTGCTGCGGCCAAAATTAATGGCTTAAAAGTCGAACCCGGCGGATAAGTACCGTTAAAAGCTCTGTTTAAAAGCGGCATACTCGGGTCATTAATTAATTCTATTCTGTATGATTTATCGCTTGAATATCTTGCTAAATCAAAAGCAGGGCACGAAGCTGCAGCTAAAATTTCTCCGGTTTCGATATCTAGCAAAACTGCAGCGCCTGAATTGCAATTTTTGGCACCTTTTGAACGTGCTGTATTTATCGCTTTTTCAAGTGCATCTTGAGTAGCTTGCTGTAGTTTTGAAATTATTGTTAAAAATACTGAATTGCCCTGTTTAGGTCTTATAATTTCGTCAACAGAGTTTAAAGAACCATCTTTTGAAAAATGAAAAGCTCGTTTGCCTCCAAAACCTCTCAATTCTTCTTCGAATAATTTTTCGATTCCTGATTTGCCGATTATCGAATCCATACTGTATTTTTCTTTATATTTTTCATATTCTTCGGCAGACATAAGACCTGTATAGCCTAAAATATGCGAAGCAATCGTAGGATATGGATAATATCTCTCTGTTGAAGTTTCGATTCTAAAACCAGGAATGCCGAATTCAGCAATTTTAAAAATATTTTTATCGTCTATTTTATCTGCAACGACGTTATTGCCTCTGGTGCCGTAATATAAACTACAAGCATCTCGTAATTCTTTGCCTTGTAATTTTTGACCGTTAATCTTTTTTTTTAAATAATCAATATATGAATTAGGGTCAGAAGAATCTTTTGCAGGAATTTCTTTTTTCATGAGTGCAAGTTTTGATTCATCGCTGTAATCAAATTCAAATTCGCCGTTTGAATTTAATATTATAGGCAACGTATCGTTCCATTCTATGCCTAATAAATTAAGTAAATTTATAATTTTGCATATACAATCTGCCTCTTTTTTTTTTATTAAATTAAAATCGTCTAAAACCAGTCTGTAGCCTATAGAATTTACTGCCAGACCGTCTCCGAATTTATCAAATATTTCACCCCGTATCGGATCAGTTTTTAATATATACGAACGATTTTGCAAAGCTTTTATTTTATAATAAAAATAATTCACTATCTGCCAGTCTATTAATCTTGCAACGAAAGCAGCAAATATAACACAAATTAAAACTATTACAGATATAAATCGATTTTTTAGATACAAAACTTTCAATTTTAATTTTTTACCTAATAAAATAATAATAACTGGGCTTTATTTTATAAGTAATCTTGATTCATAGCAAGTTTTTTAATTATAAATATTTTTTACTATTTTTGGAATTCAGCTTTAAATGCTTCAAAATTATTTTCATCATAACCTATTGGGAATACAACATAATCAAAATAATCAATATAGCCTTCGTCTATTAATAATTCTCTAAAGCATTTTGCTACTATGCTGGCTTTTCCACCAAAACATCCTGCGCCAAATGCACATAAGAATACTACTTTAACTCCTTCAGCAATAAACGCCTTTAGAACAAATTCACATTGCTTTTTTGTAATTGCTTTCCAAATATCACGAATAGTAGGTCCCTTAGGTTTCTTCGGGTCAATGGGATAACTACCAAATGTATCAAGTATTGAACGTGACCTGTCTTCTAGACCGGCAATACTTAAAATACAAAATTTAGTATTACCAAGACCGTCTTTAGGTGGATTAAACTCTGCAAAAGTTTCGCCAGGGCGATTCCAAGAAAAACTTGAATCTGATTTATAATTATTTTTGATGCAATCGCCAAGATTTCGAATCAGACGCACGTTTCGGCTCATTATGCCTCTTTCATGATAAAAATCTCGCCCAGGACCTACTAATCTTTCTCTTATATTTTCAATCGTTGGTTTTTCATACCAAGTACAAATTGGTGGGAAAGCACTTCTAGTTGTATAAAATCCCTGATTGCCTTTTCCTATACGAAATTCTTTACCAGATAAACCATAAATCGAAGTTGTAATCATAGAAAGATATTCTTCCAAGGCACTTCCGCGGTTTGGCAAAAAACCGTTTGGTTCATACGGGTCCCCGGCACTCAAAACGCCAATACGAAAATTAAAACCAGGGTGATTTAATATAAATTTATGCGCACTTCTCAGAATATCATTATCTTCGACTATTACTTTTTTCAAGCGTTCTTTGCGAAGATTATTATTATTATTACAAGACTTAAGATTAATATTTTTTAACGACAAGTTTTTGCCAAATAAAAGCTCGTTATTTTTTTTATCATCATGTTTATAGTTTTCTAATACAGCCAAACGCAACGAAAAAGCCATACTCATAAGAGCATAACACTCATAACGATATCCCCGCCAATTTTTATAATGATCTATCTTGCTAAGACGTTCTTCCCATTCAGGATAATTTTCTTTTACAAATTCAGTAGCATTTTTTCCCAACAAAAAGCAAAGGCCATCCCACGTAGTAGCAAAACATTTTGAACCTTCTTTAATTTTCGACGCTTTTTTTAAAAGATCTTTTTTTATTTCAGATATATCTCTGTCTGGCGAGCCATTATCCGGAAATTCTTCATCAATTTTATTTCTATCTGGTTTATTATTATTTGATAAGATTAAAAATCCTGATGTTAAAAAGGCAAGTGTTCCAAAACTTGTCAATATAAAAATTTTATTTTTACTAATAAAATCCTCAATATTTTTAAAAATGCCATTATTTTTTTTTATATTTTGATTTACACTACAAGTACGTAAAGGCGAAATTACAGACGATGCTAAATAAAATACAGATAAAGATACAGCCAAAAGTTTTCTATCATTTATATTATTAATAAAATTAAAATTATTAAATCTTGAAATTTTTTTCATATTCTTAGCTCCTTTTTGCTCTTTCAAAAATTTAAATAATTATAAATGCGTTGCTTATTATACAAATTATTTTTGAAATTCAGATTTAAATGCTTCAAAATTATTTTTATCATAACCTATTGGGAATACAACATAATCAAAATAATCAATATAGCCTTTGTCGATTAATAATTCTTTAAAGCATTTTGCTACCATGCTAGCTTTACCTCCAAAAGCTCCAGCACCAAATGCACATAAAAATAATACTTTTACTTTTTCGTTAATAAATGCCTTGAGAACAAATTCACATTGCTTTTTCGTAATTTTTTCCCAAGTTTGATATATAGTATCCCCATTAGGTTTCTTCGGGTCAATGGGATAATTACCAAATGTATCAAGTATTGAACGTGACCTTTCTTCTAGACCGGCAATATTTAAAATACGAAATCTAGTATTACCAAGACCGTCACTAGGCGGATTAAACTCTGCAAAAGTTTTGCCAGGACAACTCCAAGAAAAACTTGAATCTGAGTTATAATTATTTTTGATGCAATCGCCAAGATTTCGAATCAGACGCACGTTTCGGCTCATTATGCCTCTTTCGTGATAAAAATCTCGACCAGGACCTGTTAATCTTTGTCTTATGTTATCAATATTTGGGCTCTCGTTACTGCTACAGATTCCCGGAAAATCTTTCTCGTTATTATAAAAGCCCTGTGTTCCCTTGCCTATTCTAAACTCTTTACCGGATAAAGCTTTAACTAAATCTGTCATCGAAGAAAAACATTCTTCCAGAGCATTGCAGCCGTGATCTAGATAACCGTTTGGAGAATGGGGACTACAAGCATTTAAAAAACCAATACGAGAATTAAACCCAGGATGATTTAATATAAACTTATGGGCACTTCTAAGAATATCATCATCTTCGACTATTATTTTATTCATGCGAATTTTGAATAAATTTTTATTATTTTTACAAGCCATTAGATTAACATCGGGTAAATTTCTACCGACTAAAAGCTCGTTATTTTTTCTGTCTAAATAATTATATTTTTCTAATGCAGCCAAACGCAACGAAAATGCTATGCTCATCAGAGCAAAATCCATACGGTTTTTATTCCCATAACTAATATTTTTGGTACGTTCTTCCCATTCAGGATAATTTTCTTTTACAAATTTCGTGGCGTTTTTGCCTAATAAAAAGCAAAGAATATCCCATTTGGTAGCAAAATTATTTGATCCGGATTTAAGTTTTGAAGCTTTTCTTAAAAGATCTTGTTTTATTTCAGATATATTTTCATCGGGCAAACCATCATCTGGAAATCCTTCATCAATTTTATTTTTATTAGATAAAATTAAAAGTCCTGTCGTTAGACCAATAGCAAGTATTACAAGACTTGTCGATATAAAAACTTTATTTTTAACAATAAAATCTTTAAATTTTTCAGAATTACTTTTATTATAATTTTCCATGCCATAAGTACGCGCAGGTGGTATCACAGACGAAGCCAAATAAAATACAGATAAAGACACGGCCAAAAACTTTCTATTGTTAATAAAATTAAAATTATTAAATTTTAAACTTTTACACAAAAACTTATCCAGAATCTTTCTCATAAAATTCCCCTCTTTTTTGATTTTTTAACTAAATATTTTTTTAATCAAATGACTTGAATCATATTTATTATAAAATAAAATTTTTAATTATTCAAACTTTTTATATTTTGAAGCTCGAATCTGTATTTTTGTCCATTTTTATTTACTTCATCGTTTAGGAACATGTCATATGGTCTGCACCAGAGCTTATTATCACCATAGAGTGCTCTGTAAGCTACCATTTTTTCGCAGGTTTCACTGTGATAAATAACATCTTCGACTATGTATAAATCGCCTTTATAATGCTTATAAATTCCTTTGATTTTTAATTTATTCATTATTTGCTCCTTAAACATGTAATCTATACCAAAAAGCAGGCTTTAAAACTAAATTCTTTTGAAAATGCTGTCATCATTTAAAAGTACTGGTCCCATTGTATTATAAATTTTATTTTTGTCAATTATTTTGATGAAAAAAATCAAAATTTTTGATATTGTTAAATATCTAAATTAAGTTTGTAAGCTAGGCGGTGAAAAAGTATTGATTCCGAATTGGGAACAAATGCCTGATTATTTCAAAAATAAATTTGTAAAAAAATATTATGATTACATAATTTTGAAAAAAAAATCTTTGATTTTAAAAAGAATTTTTGATATTTTGGCATCTTTAATATTAATTATTATTTTATTATTTCCTATGATTATTATAAGTTTTGCCATAAAAATTAATTCTAAGGGCCGTATTTTATATAAACAAAAACGCGTTACACAGTATGGCAAAGAGTTTTTTATATTAAAATTCAGGACTATGCATGAAAATTCTGATAAATCCGGATTTTTAACTTGCAATAATGATAAAAGAATAACTAAAATCGGTAAAATATTGAGAAAATTCAGACTTGATGAATTTCCGCAATTAATAAATATCTTGCTCGGCGACATGACTTTTGTCGGAACTCGCCCAGAAGTACCAAAATACGTAAAAAAATATACAGACGAAATGCTAGCGACTCTTATTTTGCCTGCAGGTGTTACTTCGATTTCGAGCATAAATTTTCGGAACGAATCTGAATATTTGGAAAATTCTTCGGATCCTGATAAAATATATTTAGAAAAAATTCTTCCGGAAAAAATGAAGTATAATCTTGAATATTTACATAATTTTAGTTTTTTCTTGGATATCAAAATTATGTTTTTGACTGTTCTAAAAGTATTTAAAATTTTGAGGTAATTTGTGAAAAAAATATTATTTTCTCCGCCAGATATAACTCAAAAAGAAATAGACGCAGTTGCACAGGTATTAAAATCGGGCTGGATAACTACCGGACCTAAAACAAAAGAATTCGAACAAAAAATTTCGGATTTTTGCCATACAAAAAAAAGCATATGCATGAATTCTGCGACTGCTTGCATGGAATCTGCTTTGAGATTATTAGAAATAGGCCCGGGAGACGAAGTTATTGTTACGCCATACACATATACGGCTTCGTGCTCTGTTATATGTCATGTAGGCGCTAAGCCTGTTATGATAGATTTAAAAAAAAATTCTTTTGAGATAGATTATGAAAAAATTTTAGATAAAATAAATAATAAAACTAAAGCTATAATTCCGGTTGATATCGGCGGAATTTTATGCGATTATGACAGAATTTTTGAAATTATTAATTTGAAAAAAAATATTTTTGAGCCAAAAAATAAATTGCAAGAACAAATTGGCCGTATTTGCGTAGTTTCTGACTCGGCTCATAGTTTCGGAGCAAAATACAAAAATAAAATCAGTGGCGAAATTGCTGATTTTACTGCTTTTTCGTTTCATGCCGTAAAAAATTTAACTACAGGTGAAGGCGGCGCTTTAACTTGGAATTTGAATTTAAATAATAATAATATAAATAATATTATTTATAAAAAATTAGCTTTGATTTCTTTGCACGGCCAAAATAAAAACGCTTTAGAAAAAACTCAGCTTTCAAACTGGGAATATGATATTCTCATGCCGGGTTATAAAAATAATATGACTGATATTATGGCGGCTATAGGTCTTGTACAGCTGAAAAGATTCGAAAAATTAATACAAAAAAGACGTGGTTTAGCTAGAATTTATAATAAATTACTCGAAAATTCAGAAGTAAATATTTATCAAGATAATAACAAACTTGAAAATTCTACTGTTCATTTGTATATATCAAGACTTAAAAATAAAGACGAAAATTTTAGAAATAAAATAATACAAAAATTAGCAGAATTTGGCATTGCTACGAACGTGCATTATAAGCCATTGCCAATGCTGACGGCTTATAAAAAAATGGGATTTGATATAAATAATTTTCCAAATGCATTTGATATGTACAAAAACGAAATCACGTTGCCGCTGCATACTTTGATGCAACCCGAAGACATTGAATTAGTATGCGAAAATTTGAAAAAAATAATTAATTAAATTAATTAAAATTTATGATTTTAAAATTAAATAAAAATATATTTTATGATATTAGCTTATTTAGAATATTTTATGTAATTTCGTTGCTTTTTGAGATTATAGCAATTTCGCCTATAGAAATTTTTGCCGGATATCTTAATGGCATTATTTTTATTTGGGGAATTTTTATATGTTTGCATATTATGTTCAAAGAATCTTATAAATTTAATATAAAAAATAAAAATATCGCTTTTTTATTTATAATTTTAGGTGTTTTTACGTCTTGTTTTAATTTTTCAAGTAATATCTTGATGAATTTAATAATTAATTTTAATAATTTGATGTGTATTTTTTTATTTTTAGGTATGAGCAAAAACACAAGCCAAGAAAAAGCTGATGCTGAAGTAAATTTTTTGTTTAAATTTATAATATATTTTAGTTTTTTTGTTTCTATTTTTAGTATTTATATTCTTTTTGCGCATAAACATATAAATTTTATGGGACATGATCTCGGAATATCTCAAAACAGATTTTTCGGCATTACTACTAATCCGAATCAATTGGCGTTTTTGTCAGTAATTTCTATATTTTCGTGTGATTTTTTGCAAGATAAATATTTCAAAAATAAATTTAAAATAAATAAGTTTTTTTTAAGAATTTGCATGGCTTTGAATATTATAACTTTATTTTTGACAGATTCAAATGCAGCGTTTATTTTTATAACGATTTATTTATCAATAAAATTATTTTATGAAAATTTTTCGAGTTATGATAAATTTAAAAATATAAAATTTTTGCGCGAGATTATTTTTGTATCTATGCTAATAATTTTTCTGGTTTCAGGTTCGTTTCTTTTGAGAATGGGCTGCCAAAAACTTGTAACTCAAATAATTAATTCGCAAAAAATAAACGAAAATTTACCGGAAGAGCAAAAAACTTTAAAACTTGATGATTTTAAAGAACCGTTAAAAATCGGACGTGGAAATCATGAACTCAGCAGCGGCAGAATTTTGCTTTTTAAGCAAGGCATAAAATTATCAAAAATACATCCGATTGTTGGTATAGGCCGAGAAAATTTATATTATTATTCAAGAATTTATCTAGATGGCGGCTTGGCGTTTCCGTATAATCATGCTGATTTACATAATATTTATTTGACGATTATAGTTTCTTATGGCTGGCTTGGATTTGCGCTTTTTATGATTTTAATTTTGTCTTATATTTATAAAATTGCACATGTAATTTTTATAAAAATGCACAGTATGAATTCGAAACTTATATCGAAATTATTTGCAATTATAATAGCTTATTTTGTGTATGCCAGTTTTGAAGTTGGAATTCTGTCTGGAATAGCATTTGCAGATATTTTGATTTGGCTATATCTGGGCTATGCTGTTATGCTTATAAATTCAGATAAAAAAAATAATTTTTAGGAGCTTTTTATGAATCAAAAGCAAAGAGTAGGAATTGGATATGACGTTCATAAACTTGAAAAAAATGCCGATTTAATAATTGGCGGAGTTAAAATTAAAAGTACATACGGCAGTGTTTCGCACAGCGATGGCGATGCTTTGACTCATGCTATTATCGATGCACTTTTGGGTGCCAGCAATAAAAGAGACATAGGATATTATTTCCCCCCGAGTGATTTAAAATATAAAAATATAAATAGCTTAAAATTACTTGAAAATACTTTAAAAATTACGAAAGATTTTAGAACTATCAATCTTGACTGCATAGTTGTTTTGCAATCTCCAAAACTTTCAGGATATCGTGAAAAAATTCAAGAAAATTTAGCAAATATTTGTAAGATTTCGCAAGAACAAATAAATATTAAATTTAAAACCGAAGAATTTTTAGGCTTTACTGGAAATATGCAAGGTATAAAAGCAATTGCAATGTGTTTATTGGAAAAAATCACATAGCATATTTCGCCTAATGCTGGATACGATTTTTAAATTTTTTTGTGCCGAATCAAAAATACTGTTGACATTTTTTGTTATATATGGCACAATGAACGAATTATGATTGATGAAAAAAATACAAATGATAAAGAAGTTTTTGATTTAGTTACGTCCGAGTACGAGTATCAGGTTAGTACGGTTAATCTGATAGCATCTGAGAACTATGTTTCAGAAAATGTCTTGCGTGCACTTGGCAGTGTTTTTACGAATAAATATGCTGAGGGCTTGCCAGGAAGAAGATACTATAGTGGCTGCAAGTTTGTTGATGAGTTGGAAAATTTGGCAATCGAGAGATTGACTAAGCTTTTTGGTGCCGAAGCAGGGAATGTTCAGCCGTATTCTGGAACTCAGGCCAATATGGCAGTTTATTTTGCTGTTTTAGAACGTGGAGATCACGTACTTTCGATGTCTTTGAATGATGGTGGGCATTTGAGTCATGGTGCTCTTGTTAATTTTTCTGGTGAGCTTTGTAATTTCGTACACTATGGTGTTGACAAAAAAGGATTTATAGATTACGATAACGTTGAGTATTTGGCAAAAAAACATAAACCGAGGCTGATCGTTTGTGGTGCAAGTTCTTATTCAAGAGTAATAAATTTTGAGAAATTTCGTGAAATTGCTGATAAAGTTGGTGCTTATTTGCTTGCCGATATAGCGCATATTGCCGGTATTATTGCTGCAGGTTTGCATCCGAGTCCGGTGTCGTTGGCTGATTTTATAACAGGAACTACTCAAAAAACTCTACGTGGACCTAGGGGCGGTTTTATTTTGTGCTCAAAAAATATGGCTAAGGCTGTAGATCGATCGATTTTTCCGGGAATGCAAGGTGGTCCTCATGTTAATAATATTGCTGCGAAAGCAGTATGTTTCAGAGAAGCCATGAGGCCTGAGTTTAAAAAATATATTTGTCAAGTGTTAAAAAATGCAACTGCAATGGCCGAAGAAGCTAGTTTATTAGGTTTTGATGTAATTTCAGGCGGTACGGATAATCATCTTTTGGTTTTAGACTTGTCAAAATTAGGTATTAGTGGGGATAAATTTCAAGATATGCTAGATGAAGTTGATATAAATGTTACCAAGCAAGCCGTTCCCAATGATAGATTAGGGTGGAGTTGTGGAACAAGCGGCATTAGAGTTGGCAGTGCAGCTGTAACTACTAGGGGATTTAAAGAAGAGGATTGCCGTAAAGTAATTAATGCTATTGCGTTACTAAGAGATAATTTTAATGAAAATAAAGAATACGTTAAAGAAAAAATTAAGTTGTTAATTTCTAATTTTCCTGATTTATTTGTGAGTTAATTATGAATATAAATAATTTTGGAGGTTTTATATCATGTCAGAAAATAAAGATAAAAATAAAGATAAACAGCAGAATATAATTACAAAAGAAGGTCTGCAGAATTTAGAAAAAGAACTTGAGTATTTAAAAGCTACAAAACGAAAAGAAGTTTCTGAAAGAATAAAAAAAGCATTGGCTTTTGGTGATCTTTCAGAAAATAGTGAGTACGATGAAGCAAAAAACGAACAGTCTTTAGTCGAAATGAGAATTCTTGAAATCGAAAAAATCATAAAGACTTCAAGAATTTTGGACGAAAAAGATATTGATATAAATTCTGTTTTTGTAGGCTGCAAGGTAACCATTCAAGATTTAGATAAAAATAAAAATCTTGAATATAAAGTCGTTGGTTCAAGCGAAGCTGACCCAATAAATTATAAAATTTCGTCAGACTCGCCAATCGGCATGGCGCTTTTAGGTAATAAAACTGGAGCTATCGTTAAAGCGCATACTCCGGGCGGAATCAGGAATTTTAAAATATTGGAAATAAGCAGGTAAAAAAATATAAATAATATAAATTTAGGTGAAAAATATGAGTGATGTAAATAACATAAATAACGAAGAAAATTCAGAACAGTATAAATTGAGGCTTTTAAAACTTGAAAATTTACAAAAAAATTCTAAAGATCCGTTTGTAATTACAAAATTTCAAGTAGATTCTTATTCTTTAGATATAAAAAATAATTTTGAAAAGCTCGAAAATACTGGCATAAAAATCGCCGGAAGATTAATTCAAAGACGCACTATGGGCAAAGCCGCGTTTGCAAATGTTTTAGATGCCAAAGGCTCAATTCAAATTTATATAAGAATAGACTCCGTAGGCGAAGAGATTTATAAAGAATTTTTAGATTTTGACATAGGCGATATAGTAGGCATCGAAGGTACAGTTTTTAAAACTAAAAAAGAAGAAATTTCAGTTAAAGTGCAGAAAATCACGCTTTTAGCTAAGTCTTTGCACCCGTTGCCTGAAAAATTTCATGGCTTGCAAGATATAGATTTAAGATATCGCCAAAGATATTTGGATTTAATTGTGAATCCTGGTGTTAAAAATACTTTTATTAAACGTTCTGTTATAATAAAAACTATAAGAAATTTTCTTGATAATCTGGGATTTATTGAAGTCGAAACGCCGATGCTGAATTTAATTGCCGGTGGTGCTCTGGCGAGGCCGTTTATTACGCATCATAATGCTCTAGATATGAATTTATTTTTAAGAATCGCACCGGAGCTTTATTTAAAAAGATTAATAACCGGCGGTATGGACAAAGTTTACGAACTCGGACGTCAGTTCAGAAACGAAGGAATTTCGATTAAACATAATCCTGAGTTTACTACTATTGAGATTTATCAAGCGTATGTCGATTACACAAAAATGATGGACTTAACAGAAAAAATTATTTTTGAGTGCAATAAATCAGTGGGGAACGGCAACGAAATCGAATATCAAGATAAAAAAATTAATTTATCTTCGTTTGAGCGTTTAAGTATGATTGAATCTGTCAAAAAATTTACCGGAAAAGATTTTTCGGAGTTTGAAAATAATAACGAAAAAGCAATCGAAGTTGCTCAAAAACTTGGTGTAGATATTCAAGACAAAAATACTTGGGGCGATATTTTAATGCTGGTTTTTGAAGAAAAAGTCGAAGAAAATTTGATTCAACCGACTTTTATATATGATTTCCCGGCAAGCAGTTCGCCTCTTGCTAAGCGTAAAAAAGAAAATTCTAATCTAGTCGAACGTTTTGAGCTTTATATAACCGGACGCGAAATTGCTAATGCATATTCTGAGCTTAATGACCCTATTGATCAAAAACAAAGATTCTTGGAGCAATTAAGAGCGCGTGAAAACGGCGACGAAGAAGCGAATTTGCCTGATAAAGATTTTGTAACGGCGCTTGAATACGGCATGCCTCCCACAGGGGGACTAGGGATCGGAATTGACAGACTTGTTATGCTGCTTACAAATTCGGCTTCGATTCGTGGTGTTATAATTTTTCCTACTATGAAAGCACGCGGAAGTTTGTAAATTCATAAAAATTACACAATCGCTGCTTTTATCGTGTGGTGCTGAATATTTTATTCTTTGCATGATTTTTGCTCGAAATATTTTTTTTACTTGACTATTTTTGTTTGCTGTTATATAATACAATTATTTTTGTGGCTGTGTTCAGCTGTAAGTAGATTTAAATTTTAAAGGAGTGGTGTTTATGTCGAATTTTGGCAAAAATAAAATTGCTTTGGCACTTGCGTGTGCATCGATTTTGAGCGGAAAAGCGTCTGCGGTGAATACAAACGGGGTGAGAAACTCACAAGTCTCTGGGTCAGCAAGAGGAGGCTTTAATACATCCAGCATTGGAAATAATTTAGGGAAATATATTCCCTGGGCAGGTTTTGGTGTAGGTGGTGCTGGATTGGGTACATTTTTGGGTTGGTTGCTTTTTCACGGTAAGCAAAATAAGCAAGAGGTCGATGTCCTACGTCAAAAATATGAAGCTGGCAAGCAGCTTTTTATCGATTATTTTAAGAGTGAGAAAATTGGTGTGTTTCATTTTTATTTTTCTGGCCTTAGGGAGCATTCAATAAACTATGATGATTTTGTGAAGTTTCTCTGCCCTGAACTAAAAGACAATAAAGCTGTAGAATTTAAAGAAAAGCGTGCAGAACTTAGAAAGTTATATTGGAATTTTGTTAATATGTACGAAGAAACCAAGGTTAAAGAGTTGTGGGATATTGCAAATAAGCATAAGATTGCTTTTGATAATGGGGAAGACGTTGATGGTTATGATAATAATGGCTGGAAGTATAATATAGCCGTGGAACCAAGTGATACTGAGAAGGGTAAAATATCCGTTAGAATTGTTTATTGGGATAGTAATAATAGCAAAGAAGGTGATGATTTAACCGACCAATTTAATATCGAAAATCCTGATAACGATGAGAAAAAAAATAAAAAGGATTTTTACGACGAAGTTGTTGCCTGGGCTAACAAAGATGAAGTCTTGAAAGCAATCTTGCTTGGTGACGAGAACGAAGACGAGAAAAAATAAAATAAGTGAAAGAAGTGAAAAAAACGAAAAGTAGGAAAATTAAATTAAAACTTTAATGATTTTAGCTTCTATTTATAGATTTTGATCGCAATCACAGTTCTTTTGTTTTAGTACATAAGTGTTGTGGTTGCGTTTTATCGGAGGAAATAATAAAACTCAAGATTTTAAATTGCAATATAAATTTTAGTTTTTATTTTATCGCGTTAAGTGCATTGTTTTTGATAAATAATCAAAAATATTTTTTGTCGACTATATTTTTTTCGATGATTCATGAAATTGGTCATATATTGGCAATAATAAAATATGGCAAAAAAATATCAGAAATAAAAATAAATGCTTTCAGTATAGATATAGAGCAAAATTATAGTTTTAATATGTCAAATAAAAAAGAACTTGTTATACTTTTATGTGGCCCACTAATAAATTTAATATTTTTTGCTATTTTTGCATTATTTTATAAAATTTTAAATTTGAATATTTTAAAAATTTTTAGCATTCAAAATTTAATTATAGGAATTTTAAATCTTATGCCGATTTATTCTCTTGATGGCGGACAAATTTTATTTATTTTTTTAAGACAAAAATTTAATATTTACAACGCAAACATGATTTTGTTTATAATTTCAATAATTTTTATTTTGCCAATAACTACTCTGGGATTTTTATTAGCTATAAGATCAAGCTTTAATTTTTCGCTCTTGATTTTTATTTTTTACTTAATATCTTTGTTTTTAAAAAAGTATTTTTTGAGTAAATAGGTAAATAGATACAGTTGACTATAATCCGATAGTAATAAAAAAAATATTCGAATTTATATTAAAATATATTAAAAAAATTAAATAATTTTAAAAATATATACGCGAGAAAAACATGAATAAACACTCCGAAGCCGGAAATTATTAAAGCTTTTACAAAACTTTTTATATGTAATTTAAAATTTAGGCACGGCCAATTTTTATTTTTATAAAATATTTTTTTCGTAATTAGTATACTTAATTTTACTGATTCTTCTGCAAAAAAGATTAAGGCAACTGAAGATATGAATAATCCGGGAAGTAATGCTAAAATACCAAAAAATATGCCTTTGATTAAAAATTTAGAATATAAAAAATAAATTACTATTCCGATTCCGAGGCCTTTGGCAAATGTTAATATAAAACTAATTATTGTGCCAAAAATAGTCAAAGAAAATAAAAATAATAATAATATAATAAAAATTTCTGTAAAAATTATTGTATTAAATAATTCTAAATTCCAAAAATTAATTTTTTGAAAAAATATGTTATTAAAAAAATCAAACGAAAATTTGCAAAAGCATCCAGTAATTATCCCTAAATAAAATATTGTCCATATGCCAAGTTTTAACTTTCCGTATTTTTTTATACTAAAAAATTTTTTTACGTCATTAAATGTTATCATGTAATATTATATGACTAAATCTCGCAAAATATTTCAGAGTTATAAATACAAAAATTGAACACTATACGCGATATATTTAGAGAGAAAAATTTTTTAAAATTTTTATTTTTTTATAGAATAAGTGGCATCGCTAAAAAGATAAATATTTTCTCCGGCGCTGCCGGAGAATTTTTCCAATACTAATTATTAGCTTTGAAAGAAGCCTAATATTTATTTTTCAGGAATTTTAAGTGTTTGCCCTTCGGTAACCTGATCAGATTGTAAATTATTCAGATTTATTATTTCATAAAATCTATTGCCATCACCTAAAAGTTTTAATGAAATATTCCAAAGATTATCTCCCGGCTGAACAGTATAAATATTATTTTGATTTTTTAACGGAATTTTTAAAATTTGCCCCGGATATATAGTCTCGTTTTGCAAATTATTTAAACTCATAATCATGTTATATTTTGTCCAGGACCCAAGATAAGTGCGTGCAATATTCCATAAAGTATCTCCGCTTTCGACGTTATAAAGGAGCCAACCTGAAGACAAATTTTGTGGAATCAAAATCGTCTGACCCGGGTGAATATTATCGTCTTTAAGATGATTCAAATTTTGGATATCATAATATTTTTTGCCCGTACCTAAATAAGTTTGCGCAATTCCCCATAAAGTATCACCCGGTTTGACATTATAAACAACTGAACTAATGTTTTGATTTTCCATAAAATTATTAGGAATAACTTGATTTGTCTCGATAATTTCAGAATTTTCTTGTTGCCAATTATTTTGTGCCGGCGACAAAATAACATTATTTTTGTTTGGCATTCTTCCTGTACCCATAACAGAATTTATGTTTGTACGCAATTTTTCCTCCTAAATTATTATTCTGGAACACAGAAAATTGATTAATACATAATATTCCAGAATCAAAAACTTAGTGAAAAAATATTTTCCCTAAAAATAATACTAATTACACCTGGATACCAAAAAAAGAATTACCAAATTGAAAGAAGCGATAAAAACTCACAGAACATTAGACTTATTTCGAAATCGGCAACACATATATCCTCAGCGGCACCGGAGAGAACACTTCCGACCTAATTTTTAAGTTTCGAAATAAATTATTATTTTCATATATAAATTTAGTAATATAGAGGGCCAAACTACATTCTCCGGCGGTGCCGGAAGAAAATATATGTCTTTCTCAGCAACGCCCCAAAAAGATAATTAATTAATTAATTAATTATTAATCAAAATTTGCTTAGCAACATCGTCGTTGTTAAAATATTTAACAAGTGCGTCATAAAAATTTTTTCTGTTTTTTTCTTCCTGGGTCTTTGGGTTTGCAATATTAAATTCAGCAGTTATGTCTTTCACCTCGTACCTTCCAGGATTTCCGAATGGTTTATCTTCATGCACGATTGTTTTCTCAAAACAAACAGATAATTTTCCATTATTTGGTCTTACAACCGCTTTATCATAAAAATCAATAAAATTTTCTTGTTTTTCGCTACAAACATTGATGCCGTTTTTAACAGCAATATTATAAAAATCGGTTTTTAATTTTAAATTATAATCAACGTAATATTTAAACATGCAATCTCTAAAATCAATACTTGCTTTATTCAATGCCTCGCTTTCCAGTTTTGAATTTGTTACTTCTTTAAAATCGTCCATACACCTCCGCATACTGAAAACAATATACGATTTTTTTTGCTTTTCTAACCATTCAGAATTATACCTAATTTCCAATCCTCTTTCATCAAATTTAATACCATGTGATTTAAAATATTTACAATATTGAATGAAAAACTTCTTGCCTCGAGCAAGTTGACCAAACAACGAATTAGCCAAATGATAAACAAGAATACCTAACACTGCACTTACAACAGGACCAGACGCTAATACCCCATATTTTGCTGGCTTACTTAATTTCTCAAACCAAGTACTAGCATTGCCGGATATATCTCTATTACTAAAATTCGGATTTGATCGATTAGTCGCCCCCCTACTGTCCCAAGGGTTTGCGGGCTTTTCACCTGATTTTTGTTTGTATTCATTGCCGAACTCTTACTACCAAAAAGTGCCATGAAAGCCAACGCAACTGCGATTTTTTTTCTATCAAATTTCGACATAAAATCAACCTCCATTTATAATTATTCGAACGCTTAAAACCCTAACCGAACTCTCAACTGTATAAACGACTGGCTCATTGTACAATATTGAAAAAAATTTGTCAAATAAAAACTAAAGGTATTGCTAAAATCAAATATATTTAGAAAAATTGCAGGAACTATCCAAGGGAGATAATAACCTAAAATGATGCAATTTATTGTCATGATATTTTATTTTACAAATAATCTAAATAATTTTGTAATATCAAACATGCCGAAGCTTCGTCAATATATTTTTTATATTTTATTGATTTTTTGCCTGAATTTATAAAATTTTTTTGTGCGCAAACAGTAGTCAAACGTTCGTCCCATAGAATTATTTCTAAATTTTTTGAAAATTCTTGTAATTTCTTTTGTAAATATTCGACATTTTTGGCACTTTCCCCAATACTGCCGTTCATGTTCTTTGGATAACCCAAAACTATTTTTTTTGCGTTTTTTAAATTTGACAATTCTATTATTTTTTCTGCGAGTTTATCTTTATCTTTTTCTTGTATTGTACACAGGGGCGACGCCAAAATCTGATTTTCGTCGCAAATCGCTACGCCTGTTCTTGTTTCTCCAAAATCAATCCCAAGAATTATCAATTATGCTGCCTCCCTGAATTCTGAAACTTCTGGAATTTTTAATTCGCCTTCTTGCGAAACCGCAAATCTTATTGTACCTACGTCTTTTGTTACAAAATATTTAATTCCCAGTAAATTAAGTCTATCTGATACTTCTTTTTGAGGATAAATCGAAATTTTATTATAATGATTCCCAGCGGAAATTACAGCATATTTTGGGTTGACTTTTTTTAAAAACGGCAAAGTCGACGAGGTCTTACTGCCATGATGTCCGATTTTTATAACATCTGCCGACAAATCTTGACCTGAATCAATAAGATCTTTTTCTTCGGCTTTTTCTGCATCGCCGGTAAATAAAAATTTTTTATTTTTAAAACTTAATTTCAATACAACAGAGTTATTATTTATATTTTTTGTATCTTCTTTTATTGGGCCTAAAATTTCAATTTTAACTCTGCCGATATTAAAAACTTGTCCAGCTTTTAGAATTTCGATTTTTATTTTTTGAGATTTTAATTCTTCGAGCAATTTTTCGTAGCCTTTATGATCAAGCATATCAACTCGAGACTGCGAAGTCCCGAATCTATAAACTTTAAAATTTTTTAGAATACTAACAAGCTGACCATAGTGATCAGCATGTGGATGTGTAAGTATCATTAAATTAATATTTCTATTTTTTGAATCTCCAAATAAATTGTCTTTCATATAACCAACGACTGAAAGCTCAGAATTCTTAAGCCCTCCGTCGATTATAATAATTATGTCTTTATCATGAATAACAGCACAGTCAGCTTTTCCGACGTCTAAAAAATCAATCAGTAAATCAGTATTTGTTACACTCGGCGAAGCAATCTCATATTTTTTTTTACCCGGTTCTTTATCTACAAACGAAATCCAAAAAAGAGCAATTGCTACTAAAATCGCAAATATAGTAAAAGTACTAAATTTATTAATTGACTTGCGAAAAATAAAATTTAATATTTTGTTTTTTTTCATAAAAAACTAAAAATTAAAAATTAAAAACAAATATCATTTTTTACAAAATATCCACGATCATGTCCGCAAACTGGACAGAATTTCGGCACGCTCATACCTTCGTAAACATTGCCGCATTCCATGCAAACCCACTTGCCGCGACCTGTTTTTGAATCAAATAACTCGCCGTTTTCTAAAAGCATGGCAAGCTTTTTGAATTTTTCGGCATGAGTTTTCTCAATTTTGGCAATTCCAAAAAATTTTTGAGCAATATCTGCAAAGCCCTCGTTTTGAGCAATTTTGGCAAATTTATCGTAAATATCTTCAAATTCGTCAGTCTCGTTTTGCGAGGCCTTTTTTAAGTAATCCAAAGTAGAATCAAATACGTCAACCGGGTAATCCGCATCAAATTTTATACCCTCGCCCGAAAATGGCTTTAAAAATTTATAAAAAATCTCGCCATGTTCTTTTTCTTGATCAGCGATAGTCAAAAACGCTTTTTGGATCACCTGCAAGCTTTCTTTTGCCGCAAACGAAGCTGCAATCGTGTAACGCTCTCTGGCTTGAGACTCACCTGCAAACGCTTTCATAAGATTAATTTTAGTCTGACTTTTGGAAAAATCGGTAATCATACAAATACTCCTGTAAAATTTATAAAAAACTAGCGTGTTTATTGTAAATTTTATTTTCTAACCTGTCAATTAATGATGAATTTTCTCGACATAATTCAAAAAATAAAAAATTTTTCGCTTTACATGAATTAATAAATATCTACCCAACCATATTCCGGCAAACTGCTAGTTTTTGAAGAATTACCCCATTTTTGAACTATAAATTCAGTTTCGCGAAGCACTAACTTGTAGTATAAAGATTCGTTAATATGTGCATAGACGCAAATGTGATCCCCATTAGATTCCACCTTAATCTTCTCTTTTTCTATCTTTCTGCCATTAATAATTTCATAAAAAATATTAAAACTATCTTCAAAATATCCCTTATCATATACATTGGGAGTATATTTTTTTATTTTATCGATTGCATTGTTAAATCTTACTTTCCAATCTTTTAGATTCATACTATCAAGAAGTCGATTTACCTCTGGGACAAAACCTTCTTGATTCTTACTTTTGTCGTCAGGTTTTTGATTATTTTTTTTATCATCCTCGTTTTTACCGCGATTTGCAACCCAAATTATCAGGCCAGTTCCAGCGGCAAGTACAGGCACAAGTACTGTAGCAGTAATTACTAACGGCTTAACAGATGCCTGAGTTTTGCCGCCGCAAGAAATAATGCTATTTTCTTTCGATTTGACAAATCTAACATATAAAAACCTCACTAGCCTAAAATCTAAAAAACAAAATTCTGATATTTTAATTATAAACAAAAAGATTGAAAAGGTCAAATATCGAAATATGCTGTTTTAAAAAAATTTTTTGAATAAAAACAATCGTATTTGAAAATTAAATTTCAATTTGATATAATAACTTGGCAACCAGGAGGTGATGATGTGTGTTTATTTATGACGAATATTATCTTTTGTACGCAATTCTGATTTTGGCAGTAACGATTTTTGCACAGTTAAGAATCAAGCTGACTTTTAGTAAGTACTCAAGAATTAAATGTAATTTTACTGGGTTTGATTCTGCAAATTTAGTTTTAAAACAAAACGAAGTAAATGGCGTGCAATTTTATAAGTCTCAGGGTTATCTTAGTGACCATTTTGACCCTAGAGATAATAGTATATCGCTTTCCGGAATGGTTTATAATAATAACAGCATTTCGGCGATCGGAGTAGGCGCACACGAAGCTGGCCATGCAGTACAAATGGCAAAAGATTATTTCCCTATGAGATTAAGACATAGTTTAGTTCCTGTTACTAATTTTAGTTCGATGCTCGCAATGCCGCTTGTATTCTTGGGTTTAATATCTGTTCAGGATTTTTTGATAAATATTGGAATTTTGCTATTCAGTATTTCAGTTTTGTTTCATATCGTGACACTTCCTGTAGAATCTGATGCCAGCAAACGAGCGCTCTTGGCACTCGAAGTGAGCGGCAGACTCACGGAAGAAGAACTTGAAGGTGCCAAAAAAGTTCTGATGGCTGCAAGATTCACTTATATTGCGGCAATTCTTACTTCTGTTTTGTCGCTTTTAAGACTCATAATGATTGCCAATCGCAGGAAACGTTAATTTTAAAATTTTTTTGTGACTAAGTTTATGAAAGAATCGTTTAAAAAATAATTCAAAATATAAAAAATTGAGATTTTTTTTAGCAAGTTTTTATTGACTTTTCTTACTTTATGTCTTATAATCGCAAAAGATAGAATTTTTTGGAGGTTATGTTCATGAAGAAATCGCTTAAAAAGCACCTGGCTATAAGCATGCTTTCGGTTTTTGCGGCGAGCTTTGTCGGTTCTAACGTTAAAGCTAATAATTTTGAATTTTACAAGAAATTTTTAATTGCTATTGGAATTGCTGTTCCAGTTGTTGGTATTGGAGTTGGCGTTGGGGCTTGTGTGTTGTCAAACAAGGATGACGATAAAGATAAAAAACCAGATGTTTTTGAAAATCAGGACGAAACAATTAAGATTTTAAAACTTATTTACTCAAGTTTTGAGAACATAATTCAGTTATCTATGGATCCAGATGTTGGTGAATTTGAACAAAATATAAAAAATTATTTGGCATATGGCGATAATTGTTCAGCTTTAAAAAATATTTTATTTGCTTTTTATCAGGTTTGCGGCAATACGGAAAAATTAAGCAATGAACAATTTGGTATTTGCCTACAGAAATTATCGCAGGTGCGTTTTGAATTAAGTAATGATAAAAATGCCTTGATTATTACTAAAAACTCAACAAAGTTTCTCTTGATAAATGATTATAATTTTGTTAATCACATACGAATGAATAAGAAAGAAATCAATGATATAGATTTTTCGAGAAATAGAAATGAATTTGACGCGTTGTTTGGCAATTGGAAAAATAAAAAGTTATCAGATGGCGATTTTGTTGATAAAGTTGGCACGTTGGTTAAAAATTTTGAAATTAAAAATCTTCAAAACAATCCGTCTTGCCAGTATGTTAACCAGTTTGTTAATCATTTTATTCCGAACAAGTAAAGTTTCTGACGCACAAGCCTCGCAGTTTATATCTGAGAGGCTTGTATTTTTACGGCAGCACTTTAGAGAATAGTTTTAATTTATTTTTTTAGTTTAGAACGAATTTTATTGAATGCCCAGAGTTTTAATCGGATTTACAAATTTATCGTTGATTTGAATCATAAAATGCATATTTTTATTTTCTAGTTTTGCAAATTCTTGGCCTTGCTTTATTTTATCGTTCTTTTTTAAAAATATGCTTTTTGGGTCTAATCTTGAATAATATGCTATTACTTCACTGCCGTCACCTGATTCATGATTTATTTTTACTGTTTTGCCGTAAGTTGGATCGTCAAAAATTTCTATAATTTTACCGTCGGCTATTGCTGAAACTGCCGAGTTTAATTCGCCTGTGAATTCTACGCCATCACTGGTTCGCCAATCGCCGAATTCTTCGGAATATTCTAAGTCGTCTTTGTATTCTGTGAGTTCTGAATATCTAACAGGAATTATAAATTCGGGATTCGCAAGTTTTGCAGAGACTTCTTTTAGATTTTCTTCTTGATTAGCAGCCGGTTTTAAATTATTAAAATCTATATTTTTAATATTTTTTTTAGGAATTTCTTCTGCTGTTTTTTTTCTTTTGGTGCGTATTATTTGACTATTATCTCGCTTATTTATATTAGCATCAGAAAAATCTTTTATACTTTTATAAGTCGACCATCCTGCTGCACTAATTGCTAGAATACAAACTCCAAGTGAAATATAAAAACTGCGGCGCTTTACGTTAAACTTTGCCATAAAAAACCTCCTGTTTGAATCTGATTTTATCTTTTGCAGTAAACTTGCAAATATTCAGGAAAAATCGATCATATTTATTAAAAAATTCAAAAATTAGAAAATTAAAAAAGGCTATAAATATGTTATCTTTAATTTTTTCTGTCCTGCAAAAAATGATTTTTTTGGCGCTGCACATAGTAAACCCGAGTACTTTCCCGAAGCCGTTATCGTCAAAAGAAGAAACAGAATGCTTTAAAAAAATAAAATCAGGAGATAAATCAGCAAAAGATAAATTAATAAATCATAATTTAAGATTAGTCGCACATATAATAAAAAAATTTAATTTCTTGCAAGAAAATAACGAAGATTTAATATCAATAGGTACGATTGGACTCATAAAAGCTGTAAATACTTTTAAGCCCGAAAAAAAAATACGTTTTTCAAGTTATGCTTCGCGCTGTATAGAAAACGAAATACTCATGAATTTGCGAAGTTCTAAAAAAAATAATCTGGATATTTCTATGTCTGAGCCCATTGAATCTGCTAAATCTGAAAATAGTCTTACTTTAATGGACACAATCGCCGATAAAGTAAGTCTATATGAAAAAATTTTTGATAAAATCGATATTGAAAAACTTAATTTAAATATAAAAAAATATCTCACTCAAAGAGAGCAAGACGTAATAAATTTAAGATACGGCTTAATAAATAATAATCCGCACACTCAACAAGAAGTCGCGAGTAAAATAGGCATCTCACGTTCGTATGTTTCAAGAATAGAAAAAAAAGCTTTGAATATACTCAAAACGCATTTAAATTAATTTATTTTTTAAAACTAAAAAATTAAATCAGAGTTATTATCTCCGTTGTCGCCGGAAATATCTATTTTTTTTAACAATGCTTACAAAAAGCACTTGCCTTTTTATTTTTTTCATGATATCATAGTCAGACAGTGCGTTTGTACGTTTGTACGGTGTACAGTGAATGTGCGGCAGTATAAAAAGTACGAATGTACGGGTAGTAGCACTTTTTAGTGCTTATTACATTTTGTTTTATTAAAATTTTATATATAGAGGTGTTGTTTATGTCTAAGTTTTCTAAACGCGCAAAATTTTTGTCAATTTTAGCAGCCGCAAGTGCTGTTGGTAAGACCGGTGCTGGAGCTACCACTATCCCGGATTATAAATATATTCCACCGAGTGTTGGAGTCCAGGATGCAGCAGTATGAGTAGAAACGTCGAGGGCCCTAGATTTTCAATATTTAAAAACTCTTCTATTGATCCAAAATCTGTTACTGTTGGTGTTGTGAGCACTACGGGTATAGGTGCTTTGGCGTTTTTAGCTAAAGATTTATTTTTTAATAAAGATAGAGATGCTATTAATGCTTACATCAAATATTTAAAAGCAATCAAAATGAGCAAAATTACTGTTTCCACATACGAAGTTTCGAGAATTGAAGATGGTAATAGTTGGGATTTTGACAATGGTAACGTTAAAAAAACGTTTGGTCTCATCGAATCAAAAGGATTAGATGCTGACACTAAGAATACAGAATTAGTAGATAAATTAAGGTGGCTTTTACAGGTAGGAAAAGATAATGTCGGGCGAGCTCTCCCTTCTGGTTGCCACACTGGTTTTGACCATATTGATATTATTGTTAAAAAAGAAAGCAACAAAAAAGTGATTAAATTTAAATTATATGCAAACGAAGAAGATAGTGATGCACCTGAGGGATTTGACGGTGAATTTACCAAAGAGACTTTTAAGCAAAGAGTTAATGAATTAAAAGGTCGAGCAAAAGAGGGTAAAGAAAAACTTAAAATGATTAAAAAAATATCTGAATACGTTTTGGGTGTTGTTGAAAACAAGTATATAAACGAAGTTTTAGATGCTGCTTATAAAGAGAATAGTTTTGGCAGTTTTGAAGAGAAAGAGGAAAAGGAAGATGAAGATGATAATGAAAAGAAAGAGGAAAGTGAAGAGTAATAAAATAGAAATTGGATTTTGGACTTTGAGGGATTTTGTAAAAAAATATAACAAAAGAGTGTAACAACAGAATGGATAAAATGTAAATATAAACGTACTATTTCTCCGGCGGCGCCGGAGGTTTTTTCAATACCAATTGTTAGTTCCAAAAAAATTTTATCTAATTCTAAACATCATTTTCTTGTATCTATTTTTATAGCCACACTCCAATGTCCTTGACTAAGGGGACAGTTCGTTTAGCAATGCCGAATAAAAAAAATAATAACGTCAATAATAATCATAAATAAAAAAATTATAAAAAAATTCTAGGAGCAAGAATGCAAATAGAAATTATAGATTATATAAATTCTTTTTGGGTTGGAGGACTTATATGTGTTATTGCACAGATCTTAATTGACAAAACAAAGCTTACTCCGGCCAGAATATTAGTATTATTTGTGACTTCAGGAGTTTTATTAACAGCAATCGGAATTTACGAGCCGTTTGTAAGATTTGCAAAGGCCGGAGCAACTGTGCCATTGACAGGATTCGGATATGTTATGGCACAAGGCATCAAAGAACACGTTAAAAATAAAGGCCTTTTTGGAGTTTTAACCGGAGGTCTTTCGTCAAGTGCTTCAGGAATAGCAGCAGCTATATTTTTTGGTTATGTTTTTTCTATATTTTTTAAATCAGGAGACAAATAATAGGCATTCCCAAAATAAATAGATGGCATTGCTAAAAAAAATAAATATTTTCTACGGCACTGCTATTAATTTCAAATAATTTTTCTGAAAAATTAAACAATAAAAAAGCACACATAATTATTTATATGTGTACTTTAACTAAAATTTAAAATCTAGTTGCTATTAATGTTGTGTGCCCCCTGCAATTAGGCCAGTGCCTGCTCCCAGTCCAATTGCTCCAGGAGCAAACAATTCGCAATGCCCTAATATTTTAGCCCAAATCGGTACATCTGGTCTTTGAATTAGTGCGGCCCCGCCAGTATTACTGACTTCAGCCATAATGGTTCCAAGAGTCAATACACCACCAGCCAAAGTCGATAAGATACCACTGCCAATCATAGCAATACCAGCACCACCTATTGCCGAACAACCAGGGGCACCAAAGAACATTAAAGAACCGACTAACGCTGCGCAAAATTTTTTACGGATGTCTGCGAACATAAGTAAAACCTCCAAAAAATATTTTTAAACACATAGTACCGAACAAAACGGTACCAGTTTTATTCTATCACAAGTAAAAAAACTTGTCAACAAAAATATTGAAATATCAAGTTTTTTTTTGAATCCGGTAACATTGCCAGAATGAATATAAGTAATAAAAATTCATAGGACAATCTCCGTGGATAAATCACAGATGATATAGCAACAAAAAAAAATTAAATAACTTTCTACGGCGACGCCGGAGAAAATATTTATTTTAATAACACCGAATAATAAAATAATTTTAAAAAATAAATTTGTTATGATTAAAAATTTCTACTTTGTAATTTTTTTTACAAAAATTATCTGAAAAATGCTTGACAATTTTTTTTTCATACAAGATAATACGTGAGCCGGCTAAAAAATTACAAAAGTAGGTGTATTTGTATCATTACAGTAACTTTTAATCAGGTTGGACGTAAAATTTTAAAACTTTCATGTACAGTTTTAAGTTTAGTAGCAACAATTCGATCAAGCGACGTCGTAACAAATAAAATCACTGATGTTTATCATGCAAGCGCTGTAGAAAAAAATATTGTTTCAAAATATGTAAAAGATATAAAAAATGAAGATGTCAAAATTTCAACCGAAAAAGTTGAAAATAATAAAAATAAAAAATCTCGCAAAATCGATAGTAAGACTATTTCAACGGTTAAAAACTTAGTCAAAAATAATTCTAAAAAGCTTACGCAGCCAAAAGCTCAAAAAATTACAAGTGCTTCTAATACTAAAATAAGTAAAAAAGTCAGTGGCAATAATTACTGCAATCTTACTGATTATGAATGCGTAGAAGTTTTGACAGGCGATGCGACGTTTTATACTGCAAAACCAGGTAAAAGAATGTCAAACGGAGAAATACCAGTCGCTGGAGTGCACTGTGCAATGCATCCTAAGTACAAGGGCTCTTTGGCAAAAATAACGTTTTCAAATGGCAGAACACAATTGCTAAAAGTAGGAGATACTGGTGGAGCACTAATAAACGGCAGTGCGGTAGTTGATATATTTTGCGCTACCAGAGACGAATGTTTGCAAAAAGGTCGAAAAAAAGTTAAGGTCGAAATTTTACGAAAAAAGAAAAATATTAATAAATAAAAATATTTAACTCTCTCCGGCACTCTCGGAGGAAGAAATTTTGGTTACGTAAAATGAATTTAAATTTTGAATTTGAATTACTCGTTTAGTAACGGCTGCAGACAGCTACACAGAAATATCCATTGTATATATTATTCTCTATGTTCTTTTATGATAATTTTGCATCGCCAAAGTGAATAGAAGTAAGTAAATTTATATAACATTATCTCCATGTATAAATATGGTAAAAAAATTCAAACCAACTTCTCCGGCGATGCCGGAGAAAATGTCTATGTCCATGTATAAATATAGTAAAAAAACCCACACCAAACTCTCCGGCAGTGCCGAAGAAAACATCTATCTTTTTTAGCAACGCCTCAGTATTTTGTATGCTTTATTTTCGATGGCTTGGCTTAGTCAACTTTACTCCAAAAAAATTCTCAGGCAAACCACCAGGACGATTTTCGCCTTTATTTGCCAAAAGCTTCATTTTACTAGCTGCACCAGCACCACAGTCATAAGCAATCATGTTTCTCAATCTGCACAATGCCAAAAGCATGTCTTTCTGTTCCTGGGTCAAGTTACTTCTACCATTTACAGCTTTAGAAACATCAGCATAATTATGGCTACAAATGTCTAACATACTCCCATCTGACACACCTTGTAATCCTATTTTATGCGCTACATCCACAAGAAACTGGTTTCTGCCCGTTGTTACATTTTTATAACTGTCGGGTAAAAGACCTAAACCGTTCGCCAAGTCAGCTAATGCTGAAATAGCATGATATTTCTCCAGGCCTGAACGCATTACTTTACTCATCCCATAGTCGTTGCCTAAAGCATTCTTAAGTATACCAAATTCGTTATTTTTAGCCCCAACGTCACTGCCATTTTTTTGCTTGTCATCATCGATTATCACGAAGCCTTCAATTGCCTTTAGTTTATCATCATCCTTGTCTACATTCTCGATTATCTCGAATTTATCATTACCAGACATTTTTTTACTGTCAACTTCATCTTCGTTTCCGCCTTTTTGGCCCTGATTTTTTAATGTATCATCAATTTTTTTTCGTAATTCAGGACTTATAGGAATTTGACCGTCTTCTTTATTTTTTATTACACCAAATGCCTTTAAAGCACTGGGCATTTTTTTATCTCTGCCCCAAGTATCAGCTAAAGTTTCGTACAATACCCCAACTACACCAAGGCCACCCATAGTGATTCCGGTCGCCTTGCCGGCTTTATTACCAGCTGCCGAAGCCATTTTACTGGCTCCCAAAAGCGAAGCAAGCCCCATTGCAAGAGCAACTCGCTTTTTTCTGTCCCTAAATTTCGCCATGTATTACCACTCCTTTAATTTTTAACATGCAATCATTAAGAATACATAATTGCAAAGTCCATTATAAAACTTTTTAAAAAATTTTGCAAGCATATTTTTTGGACGGCATCGCCGTGAAGCCACAATTAATTAAACAACGCCTTCCGAAATCATAGCTGAAGCAACTTTTTTAAAGCCTAAAATATTTGCTCCTAAAATATAATTGCCTTTTTGATTAAATTCACAAGCGGTTTGAGAAACATTCTTAAAAATAGATTTCATAATAGATTCAAGTTTATTGTGCGAAAATTCAGAATCAAAAGTCATTTTTGAACTGTTCTGGCTCATCTCGATTACAGACGACGAAACTCCGCCAGCATTTGCAGCCTTTGCAGGACCAAAAATGATTTTATTCTCGACAAAATAATTAGTCGCATCAAGACTCGTTGGCATATTAGCACCTTCCGAAACAAATTTTACACCGTTTTTTACTAAATTTTTGGCATCGCTTAGTAAAATTTCGTTCTGAGTGGCACACGGCAAAGCTACATCACACGGAATGTCCCAATTAAATTTTCCTGATGTATATTTAGCGCTCGGCTCAAATTCGAGATATCTTGATATTCTATCGCGATTATTTTCTTTTATTTTTTTGATTATCTCGAGATTAATGCCGTTTTTATCGTAAATCCAACCGGAAGAATCTGACATAGTAATAACTTTCGCGCCGTACTCTTGGGCTTTTTGAACGGTATGAATTGCAACGTTACCGGCACCCGAAACGCAAACAGTCTTGTTTTTGAGCGATTCACCGTTTTCTCTGAGCATTTCTTCTGTAAAATAAATAAGACCAAATCCGGTAGCCTCTTTTCGGCCTGCCAAGCCATCGTAATCTAGGCCCTTGCCAGTCAAAACGCCTTCATGTAAATTTTTAATTTTTTTATAATAACCAAAAAGATAGCCGATTTCGCGCGCACCGACTCCTATATCACCAGCCGGAACGTCTGTACTCGCGCCTATGTGTCTGAAAAGCTCGAGCATGAAACTCTGACAAAAATTCATAATTTCAAAATCAGATTTATTTTTAGGGTCAAAGTCACTCCCGCCTTTAGCGCCGCCAATCGGAAGTCCCGTTATTGCATTTTTAAAAGTCTGCTCAAAAGCCAAAAATTTCATAATAGACAAATTAACCGACGGATGAAATCTAAGTCCACCTTTAAAAGGCCCAATACAGCTATTAAACTGTACTCTGTAGCCTTTGTTTACATGTATTTTATTATTATCGTCCTTCCAAGAAACTCTGAAAGATATTGCTCTTTCGGGCTCTGTCAAACGCTCCAAAATAGAAAATTCTTCATAAATTTTGTTAGAATTTATAACAGGTTCTACTGATTTTAATGCCTCAGTAACTGCCTGATGAAATTCTTTTTCGCCGGGATTTTTTTTAACCAAATTTTCTAAAACTCTATCAATATAATTCAATTAAGACTCCTTTTTAAAAATCAAATTTAAAAATCAAAAAATATTAAAAACAAGCATTAAATTTATTCTAAGCGTCCGGTAACATAAGCGTCGATTCTTTTATCTTTGGGATTATTAAAAAAAGTCCAAGAATCGTCATATTCAACAAGCTCGCCTTTTAAAAAAAACGCTACGACGTCTGAAAGTCTTGCGGCCTGCTGCATATTATGCGTTACCAATACGACAGTATACTCTTTTTTCAAACGATATATCAAATCTTCGATCTTCAAAGTAGAAACTGGATCTAATGCCGAAGTCGGCTCGTCCATGAGTAAAATATTCGGAAATACTGCAATTGCGCGCGCGATACACAAACGCTGCTGTTGGCCCCCTGAAAGACTCAATGCACTTGATTTTAATCTCGACGATAAATCATCCCATAAATAAACTGATTTTAATGCAAATTCGACTATACCGTCTAAATCTGATCTTTTTTTTGTGCCGTGTGCTTTTGGACCGTAAGTAATATTATCATATATGCTCATTTCGAATAAATTTGGCCTCTGAAAAACCATACCGACGTTTTTTCTAAGTTCTGTCACATCGATTTCAGGCGCATAAATATTTTTATTATTAATTAAAATTTCGCCGTTAATCTTGCAATCATATAAATCATTCATGCGATTTATACAGCGCAAACACGTAGACTTGCCACATCCGGACGGGCCAATAAACGAAGTAACCTGATTTTTTTTTATAATTATATTAATTTTTTTCAAAGCCTGAAATTTACCATAAAAAAGATCCAGATTTTTTATTTCTATTTCGGCCGAAGTGTTGTGTTTATTCATAACTAATATGATATTTCTGAGACTTTAAAAAGTAAAGTTTCTTCTGTCGATTCGTCTAGCATTTGCACTTTAACTTTGCAAGATATAGCATCGACACCAATAACTAGCGCTAAGCCATTTGGAGTTTTTACTGTTTGGCCTATATTCGGCAAATTTTCAAGTGATTTCGAATACATTTTGTCTTCGTATTCCAAACAGCACATAAGTCGGCCGCAAACTCCGCAAAATTTAGTGCCGCCCACATATATATTTTGATTTGCAACTGATAGGGCATTGATTTTTTTCGGTGAATTTAAAAAAGTCTTGCAGCAAATATCAAGTCCACAAATGCCAACGCCACCAAAGAATTTTGCAGCATCTCGAACGCTCACTTGTCTGAATTCAATCCAGACTTTCAAAATTTTATAAAGCTGCCTAAGAATAATTTTAAAATCTACACGTTCGTCAGAAGAAAAATATATATATAATTTTTTCATATCAAAAGAATATTCGACACCTAGAATTTTAAATCCCGTTATATTACATGTTTGCTGTTTCGAAATTTTAAGTACTTCTTTTTCGTTTTCTTCTAGTTTTTTAATTTTATCTAAATCTTCTTCAGTAGCAACTCTAAAACTCGCTGTACGAACGTCTACCGTAACTTCAAAATTTTTGACAAGCTCTACTGAAACAATTTTCCCAAATCCGGTTTCATCAGAGCACTTAAAAACCGCGAATTTATTTAGAACATACTCACCGGATTTAATCATAAATTTCGAAATTTTATTAAAAAGTCTTGACCTAACAGACAATATTTTAAGCATTCTTCACCTAAAATTTTAATTTTTAATTTATATTAGTGATTTTTTGGTTAGTTTCTGATAATAATTTTTCGCAAAAATTTATTAAATCATGAGCTTTTTTATAATATTCTAAAGATTTTTCTAATTCAAGATTTTCGTTTTCTAATTTCGAAGCTAAATTTTCAAGTTCTGAAAAAGCTTCTTCAAATTTTTTTTTCTTCATTTTTGTTTCCTATTTTTTGAATTTTATTTTTTGTTTTTTTTGTTTTAAGATTACAAATATTAAATTCAGCAATACCGTCTAAAAAAATTATTTTTGCTTGAGAATTTTCAGTTATATTATCTATATTTTTAATTATTTTATTATTAATTTTAATAATTACAAAGCCTTTTGTGAATATATTTTCCGGGTTAAATATTTCGAGTTTATTTTTTAATAAATTCAAATCTGATATTTTTTTATTTATTAAATTAGAAAAATTAATATTTATTTTTTGTTTTAAAAACTTAATTTCAGAACTCAAATTTAAAATTTTATTCTCTAAAATATTTTTGAATTTTTGCTTAAAATTATTAATAATTAAAAAAATATTTTCAATACTTTCCGAAGCAAGTTCAGCAGCGACCGAAGGCGTCGATGCCCGGACGTCAGCAGCATAATCGCAAAGAGTATAATCAACGTCGTGACCAACGGCAGAAATTACAGGAATTTTGCAATTCGAAATACGTCTTACGACTTTTTCGTTATTAAAAGCCCACAAATCTTCAAGACTGCCACCGCCGCGCGCTATTATTATAACATCTAATTCAGGAATTTTTTCAGTTAAATCTATTGCGTTTAAAATTTCTTGCACAGCTTCTGAGCCCTGAACTCTGACAGAAGCCAAAACAATTTCAGCAATCGGGAACCTGCGTTTCAAAACACTTGAAATATCATGAATTACTGCGCCTGTTTTAGAAGTAATAACTCCAATTTTTCTCGGGAATTTTTTTAATTTTTTTTTGCGAGACTCGTCAAATAAGCCTTCGGATTCTAATTTTTTATAAAGTTTTTTAAGCGATTCGTTAATTTCGCCAAGCCCTGCCGGAGCTAGATAATAAATATAAATTTGATACTGCCCCATAGGCTCATAACAAGAAATATTACCGTAAGCAAAGACTTTTATACCGTTTTCAAGATTAAAATTTATATTACTAGTATAATGCGAAAACATCATGCATTTAATACTACATTTTTCGTCTTTAAGAGAAAAATATAAATGTCCCGAGCTATGCTTTTTAAAATTAGAAATTTCGCCTATAGCATGAATATTTTGCAAAACTTCGTCGTTATCTAAAAGCATTTTTATATATGCGTTAAGTTCAGTAATACTTGCAGCTTCTTGATTCATATTTTACTTCACAATAAAATTATTTTTATTATTAATATAATTTTTATAAGAATTCGAAACTGAAGTCAAAACAGCTTGAACATAATTAGCTTCTTCTTCGCTGCCAAAAATTTTGGCCATTTCAACTTCTTCGTTTATTACAATCGCCATCGGAATTTTTTCTTGAATTAATTCATAAATTCCCATTCGCATCGCAGACTTTGCCACACGCGAGATACGCTCGAACTTCCAGTTGCGAATATTTTCTTTTATTAAATTATCTATAATTAAAATATTTTCGTTAACTCCAGTAAAAATTTCTTTTGCAAACTCGCTCACAGAATCATCGCAATTATTAATCCCAAAAGTACTTGAAAATAATAACTTAAACGCCTCTTTTCGATCTTCTCGCCTGCTCATATTACTGTCCCGAAGCGCGCTTTAAAATTTTAGATTCGTTTAAATTTGCTTTTTTGCCAGAATTAATCGCAATTTTATAATTATCACCGCGTTTTTTGATTTTAAAAATCTCAAGTTCGTCAAATATTTTTAAAATAATTAATATTTTAGCAATTCTAATTTTTGGTTCATCAAGACTTAAATAAATTTTTTCGACTCTAAAAGCAAACAAAGAATTTGATTTTATAAATTTAAATATTCTTTCAAAATCATCACGTGTTGGAACACAATCTTCAGGCAAAGAACTTATTCCGGACATAAAATCTTCAAAAATCCTTTGTTCTTTAGCGAACTCTAACGTATCAATTAACGAATATTTCACATCTACAACATGAATAACAGCACTTTCAAAGCCCGAAAAACAATTGCGCTTTATTCGCATGGCAATATCTAAAATATCACCAGGACTAAACATAAATTCATTAATTGTCATACCAAACATAGTGCCGTCAAACATTTCTTCGCCCGATTTAAAACAAACTTTAATATGTTTTCCGCCACCAATAGGAAAAACTTTTGTAAGTTCCACACCCATTATACCAAAAATAGGCTCATTATTAGCGTTACCAAACGGAGCTATTCGCTGAATTTCATCGACTGTTTCAACCGAAATATCACTGGGATTAATAATATAATCGATTTTTAGATTATAAAACGGCATGTCTGAACTATTTGCAAGTCCTAAAAATTTTTTCTTAAAAGCTTCAAGATTTTCTAGCTTAAGATTTGCTCCGGCAGCTAAAGTATGTCCGCCAAATTTATCGATTAAATCTTTGCATTTTGATAAATATTCGTGAATATCAAATCCTTCGATGCTACGTGCAGAACCTCGGACTTCGTTTTTTTTAATTGCAAACAAAAAACACGGCTTGCCGAATTTATTACAAATTACAGATGCTGCAATTCCAACAACTCCGTGATTCCATTTTTTGCTCCAAGCAAAAATAACTCTCTCATCATCTAAATTATTTTTAAATATTTCAAGCTCGACTTCTTCCAAAACAGACTTGCATAAATTTTTTCTATCGTCGTTCATTTTTAACGCAATTTGCAGAAACGAACGTGCTTCGTCAAGACTTGCAGACAAAAGCAACTGAGCGGCAGTCTCAGCTGACCCCATACGACCACAGGCATTCAATTTCGGAACGATTCCAAAAGAAACTTCGTTACCGTTCATTTGATTATTAAACACGCTGCCTTCCATCAAAACTCTTACGCCAGGCCTTTTCGAATAACTAAAATATTTAAAAGCCTTGCTAATCATAAGTCTATTTTCGTCAATTAAAGGCACCATATCACCAATCGTACCAATAGCTAACAAATCACCGTATTCTTTGATTAAATCTTCAGGAGAAATATTATCTTTTTCAAGTTCTTGCAAAATTTTAAAAACAACACCGACTCCGGCAAAATCTTTAAAGCCGTCTTTATTCAAATACGGGTTAACTATCGCAACCGCTGGCGGCAACTTTTCCGGAATCTTATGATGATCCGTAATTATAGTATCGATTCCTAATTCTTTTGCATATAAAATTTCGTCATAAGCCGAAATTCCGTTATCTACCGTAATTATTAAATTAACGCCGTAGTTATGTATTTCATCTATAACATTTTTTGTCAGTCCGTAACCTTCTTCATATCTGGACGGCAGCATATAAATTACATCTAAATTTTTTTTTAATAAATAAGAATAAAACATAACAGTAGCTGTTATTCCATCGCAGTCATAATCGCCAAAAACACAAATTTTTTCAAATTTTTCAATTGCCTTATTTAATCTTGAAACTAACTCAGGCATTCCGCAAAATTTCGAAGAATCCGAAAAAGAATAATCACAGTCCAGAAATTTTTTTATATCTGACATACTTTCGAAATTTCTTGACGATAATATATCGATAAGCAAAGGCGAAACGCCTGAATTTAATATTTCTTCTTTTGAAAAATCTTTTTTTTCAGGTAGCATCCAAACTTTCAAAATTTATTACAACTCATTTCTGATTATTATTTTTTTTTAAATACGTCGCCACGAATAATACAGCCGCAATTCGGGCACCGAAACTTGCCGTCTTTTTCGGGTTTAGCCATCATTCCTGATTCCCCACAAGACGGACATTTGAAACCTACGGACCTGTCCATATAATTTTTCATATAATCGTCCATATTGAAATTATTCACAGCAACCACCTCTTTGATTCTACTATACAGTAATCAAATAAAAAACAAAAGCATTATCAAAAAATAGATATTCCCGAAAAAAATAGACAATTTCTCCGGCGCCGCCGGAGAGAGTATTTCAAGTTCAATTTTTTCGTTTCGAAAGAATTCTAATGTTCTATGAATTTATCGCTCCTGTTCATTTTAGCAATGCCGTTCTAAATGAACTGTTGACAAGATAATTTTCTTTTTTTATAATGCAACGAAAGATTCTGGTGATCTTTTTGCGCCTGTAGCTCAGCTGGATTAGAGTATTTGGCTACGAACCAAAAGGTCGGGGGTTCGAATCCCTCCAGGCGTGCCAGAGTTTTTAATTTTTTTATTTTAGTCGATAATTTGATTTTTAATTAAAGTTGGATGGAATGTTTTATGAAGAAATTTAATAAAAAAATAGCACTTGCATTAGCGTGTAGTTCGTTCTTGGGGAACAGAACTTCTCAAGCCACTCGGAAGTTTAATAAAGCAGAAATGGTGGAATTGTTGTTGCGGGAACGTCGGCTGGTGGCGTCTTTGGATTGTTGGTTACTTATTGGTTAATGAAAAACGGAAATAATAAAAAACGACTTTCTTTCGATGGGATGTTATTTTCAAGATTTTGTGCTTTTTGCCGCATAAACGGGTTTAATGAAAAAATTGTTATTAATATATTTCAATCTGAGAATTTTAAAAATTGTGATAATAGTGGTCGTGATGTCCGTCAAGTATTTTTTGGCAAAAATAAGGATTCTGATGAATTTAAGAAACTAGATTCTTATTTCGGAATCAGTAATGAATATGAGCGTTATGTTTTTCAAAATTTTATTAATGATTCATATAATAATTTGATTAAAAAAATCAAGCAAGAAATAAAAAATATTATTAGTAATTATGAGTGCTCGTTAGCAGAAATATTAAAAGGTTCAGAGGCTTCTGAAGGATTTCTACAAAACGCAAAAAAGACCAAAATTTATAATCATGTAGACTGGAGTAATAGAGAATCGTATACTAATCCCAGATTTGTTATTAAATGCGAAAGTGGCAAACTTGGTATGCAAATATATTGCGATTTACAGAAATATCAATCCAGTGATAAACATGAAGTTTCAATTAATGATATTTTCAAAGACAAAGAAAGTCAGGAACTCTTGAAAAAATTAAGTGATTTTTTGCTAAGCTACAAAAATTATGCCAAAATCTTATTTGGTATTTAGTTTGGGAGTTTGCTTGTCTCTTAATTTTAATTTTAAGCAAATTCTACGTATACGAAAGCGATTGTAACGTTGTATGAGCATGCATGGCAAGTTGCCTAGTATTATTAATCCGGACATAATACACGAAAGTTTTATATTTTTTAAATTATTTAACAAAAACAAAAACGGCACCGAGAAACAACAGATTAAATGATCAATTTCGGCCCTGTACGTTTCTGCTATAAATTTTTTTAAATATTCTAAATTAAAATTTTTGATTTTTTCTTTAGAAAATCCGTTTTTCATCACAAATTGAGGAATTTTATCTTTCCATTTTTTTATTTTAAGTATTTTTTCGTAGAATTTTTCTTTTTTTAAAAAATATAAAGAATTATTTCTTTTATCTTCTCTATAGAAAGCTAAGCTATCTGGTAAAATAATTATTCTAAAAGATAAATAGTGCCAAATAGTAACAAAAATTATGTCATAAAAAAAATTCATTTTTAGTTCCTCATTATTTATAAAGTCATTTTATATCGATTAATTTTAATTATATATTTATTTTTTTGCACGTTTTCAATGCTTGTTATAAATTATTTTTTTGATAAATTGCATACTATTAATTTAAATTTTGAATATCAAGTGCTTTTTGATATGCCTCAGCGGCGAACGCTTCATGAATAGCTGAATTATTTACTTCAAGATCTGATTTGCCTGTTTTCAACCAGCAATCTATAACAATTTGTTTTTGTTCATCAGTTTTTTTATAATTTAAAATGCATTCTTGGCGTTTAGATTCAGCAAAATTAAAATATGCATTCCAAGATTTCTCACTGAAACTTTCTTTTAAGTCTTTATCTGATTTTACTTTTTCCCAAGCTTCAGCAGCGTCTTCCCAAGATTTTTTGTTATTTTTGTATTTTGCTAGAGATTCATAATATTTAGCGTCAGCATAGGCATTATAAGATTTTTTTATATTTTTTACTTTTTGCCATTTTTCTGCAGCATAAAAAAACGAACAGCAATTTATTGTGCGATTTTTTTTGCTATCATAATTTCTACAGCAATGATAATCAAAATTTTTGTCATGAATAATTTCACCGGCTTCGCACCAGCATTCCTGAGCTTTTGCCAAAACTTCTGCTGATTTTACATAATTAATTTGAAAATCATAACTTTGTTCGTTGCTAATTTTATTTGCCCGTTCAGAATATAATTCTGAAGCTTTTTTATAGAATTCTTGAGATTTTTTGCAATTAATATCTAGTTTTTTGCTTTTAATATCTAAATTATTTTTTAATAATTTGTAAGTTTTCAAATCTTCGTACATTAAACATCTGTAATAATCAGCCATGTGTTCATAATATTCAGGAGACCTTTTACTTTCTTTTGCTGCAGCGATTTTATAAAATTCGGCGACTTTTTCCCAGTTTTTTTTAAAAGAATTAGGTTCAGACGAATTTTTTATTTTTAAAATAATTGCTCCAATAATAGTAATAATCCCAAAAGTTGCAATGCTACTTGCAATAAATTTTTTCAAATAATTTAATTTCTGACAAGCCAGATTTTGAGCAGCATTAATTATTTTTATATTCGAATTTTTATTTCCAAAAAACAGTATGCTTAATATTATAGCTATAAATTTTTTTTTATTAAATTTATTCATAACGGCCTCCATTCATGGAAAATAAATCACAAGCAAATATATAAATAAAAATTAATATTGTTTTTGGCGAGTCCAGAAAAAAACATGACTCAGACTATTGATTTTATACTTATAAGCTTAGATAAATCATAATTATCTATTTTTAAATTTTTTTCTTTTTCTTTGAGAAAAACAAACTCGTTGTATGCATTCAAAGTATTAGGATGAATTATTTTATTGCTATGTGAAATATCGCGTATTGTATCAGCAAGTCCCGCAAAAACTGCGTCGTTTAAGCTGAGCGACGCAAGTGCTCTGAGTTTGTCTACTCCGCCAAAATTTCGGTCTTCTGATATAAAATCTGCTAAGTATACAACTTTTTCAAGATTGCTCATGCCGGCTCTTGCAGTAGTATGAAATCTTATTGCGTTAAAAATATCCATGTCAGGTATTTTTAAAATAATTTTTACAAAACAGGCCCCGGTTATAGAATGAAAAAGCTTTTTTGAAATATATTCGTAACTAGTTACTCCGATATTATATTTATGCAAAAAAGTCATATGGTCATGTACTTTCCATTCTTTAGTAATATCATGCAAAATTCCTGCAATTACTGCTTTTTCTTCGTCTGCGTTATATTTAAATGCAAGCCACCTTGCTGCTCGCGCGACATTTACAGAATGCCTGAATCTTTTTTCTGATAGTCTTTCTCTTATAAATTTTTCAAACGGAAACATTTTTATCACCTTTCTTATATTTTTTTAATTTTTTATTTTATAAATTTTTATAAATCATTTTTTTTTGTCTGATATCGTCACCGAAAAATCTTATCGGAATAAAATTCCCTATTATTCTTGAGACTATTCTTTCGTCATACTTGTCTTCGAGTTTGCTGAGTTTTATATTTGTATTAAGTATCGTTGGTAATTTTTTCATAACACGAGTATTAAGAATATTATAAATTACAGAAATACTGAACGGATTTATAAACTCAGTACCTAAGTCGTCCAGAATTAAGCAATCATAAATCATGACTTCGTTTTTTAAAGGCGTAAATTCAGTTTTATTAAAAAATTTTTCTTCTTCCATGAATTGAATTAAATTTGGCAATGAAAAATAAAGAACGTTAAAATTTTTATTCGCTAAGACATTTGCAATCGAAGCCGAAATATGAGTTTTTCCCAGACCTGTTTTGCCGGTTATAAATAAATTAGGAGAATTTATTGAAAAATTATTTGCATAGCTCACGCAATATTCAAAAGTCTCGCGCATTTGCTCTCGGAGCGTTCGTTTAGAGCCTGTTATTAATTCGTTAGAATAAAAATTAATATTAAAATTATGAAAGCTAAAATTTTTTATCGGCAAATATTTATTCAATATCTCGAGTTTATTATTTTTTAGCACATTTTCAAAACATTTGCAAGTTTTATTATTAAAAATTCCGCTTCCACCGCAAATTTTGCACTTATTTTTTGCTACATAATATTTTTCATATAAATATCTTTTGCTGATTAAACAATTAATTTTTTTTACTAATTCGTCGCTCTGGCAGCTTATATTATTTAATTTCATTTTAGAAATCTTAATCGAAAGCTTGCTGATTTCAGTAAGATAATTTTTAAACTCTTGATTTTTTTCAATAAATTCGAGTTTTTGTTTATATTCTAGATTTTGATAGTAAAAAAAATTATTTTTATCCAAAACACTTACTTCCCTTTTTTAATATAACATAATTTGTTTATTTTTATATATATATTTTCAAGTTAGTCACCAAAATCTTCTCCGGCGTTGCCGGAGAACTTCTCTTTTGTAAGTCGTATACGCTATAAACCAATTTTAATATATATTTTTAATCCAATTACTTGAATCTTCTCCGGTGGTACTAGGGAAAATCTCTTTCTTCAAGCACATATATATATAACATAATTTGTTTATTTTTTCATATATATTTTTAAGCGTATTTTTATTATTTGAAAATTAAAGAGTTTTAATAATCCGGAGGAATAATAATTTGAACTGGCAAAACTTATCAACAGAAGAAACTTTAAAAAAATTAAAAGTAGATATAAATCATGGCTTAAATAATATTCAAGTCAGCAATCGCCGAGAAAAATTCGGCAAGAATATAATACAAGACGGCGTAAAATTCAATTTTTTGCAAAAATTTCTTAATCAGTTTTCTGATTTTATGGTAATAACGCTTTTAATTGCTTCGGTCGTTTCGTTTATTACTTCTGTTGTAAATAAAAATAATGATTATATAGATTCTATAATAATTTTATTTATAGTCATATGCAATGCTGTTATCGGAGTAGCACAAGAAAGTAAAGCTCACAAAGCAATCGATTCACTCAAAAAACTTTCGGCATCAAAAATAAAAGTTCGAAGAAATTCTCGTGATATAAAAATTTTATCTGACGAAATCGTACCAGGAGATATTTTATTATTAGAATCTGGTGATAAAATTTGCGCTGACGCTCGAGTTTTGACTTCGAGAAATTTAAAAGTCGAAGAATCGATTATTACAGGCGAATCTGATTCGGTATCAAAAAAAGAGACTAAAATAGAAGAAAAAACGTCTGTTTTAGAATCTGAGAACATGATTTTTTCAGGCAGTTTTGTTACTTCCGGCCGAAGTATCTCAGTTGCAGTCGAAACCGGCATGAATACACAAATCGGCAAAATCGCCGGGCTTATAAATAATTCGAAAACTCCCCAGACGCCGCTTCAAACAAAACTTGCCGAGACAGGCAAAATTTTGAGCATCGGCACGATAATAATATCTCTTATAGTATTTATTCTGGGAATTATAAATAAAACTTCGATTTTAGAAATGTTCATGCTTGCGATTAGTTTGGCAGTCGCAGCAATTCCCGAAGGCTTGCCTGCAATAATTACGATAGCACTTGCAAACGGCGTTAAAAAAATGGCAAAACATAACGTGATTATACGAAAGCTTCCTGCAGTAGAGACGCTTGGCAGCGCAACTGTTATATGTACTGATAAAACCGGAACTTTAACGCAAAACAAAATGACTGTTACTGAAATATATAATTTTAAAAATAAATTAAATTTAGAATCTGATGAAGCTTTTAAAATAATAAATTTAGCAAATTTATGCAGTAATGCAAAAAATTTAGGAAATAAATTTTTGGGTGATCCTACTGAATGTGCAATGCTATTTTTTGAAAATAAAGATAAAAATAAAAATTTTAAAAACTCAGAAGATTTAAAAAATAAATTTACTAGAATAAAAGAAATTCCGTTTAATTCTGAGAAAAAAATGATGACTACGATTAATTATAATCAAGCTCAAGACGAATATCTTGTAGTATGCAAAGGTGCTCCGGAAATAATACTTAATCTTTGCGATAATTATTTTTATAATAATACTCAAAAATTAGGCGAAAAATTAAAACAAGAAATAATTAAAAATTATGAATTTATGGCCTCACGTGCTTTAAGAGTTCTGGCAGTTGCGTATAAAAAACAAGAAAATTACCCCCAGAATAATAAAAATTTAATTTTTTTAGGCTTAATTGGCATAATTGACCCACCGAGAAAAGAAGCTAAATTATCAGTTCAAAATTGCATAAAAGCCGGAATAAAACCTGTTATGATAACAGGCGATCATGTTTTGACTGCTAAATCTATAGGCAAAGAATTAGGAATTTTCACGAATAATTCACGCGAAATCACAGGCAAAGAACTTGATAAATTAAGTCAGGCAGAACTCGAGAAAAATATATATTTATATTCTGTTTTTGCACGTGTGTCTCCTGAACATAAAGTAAGAATTATCAAAGCATTTCAAGCCCGGGGCGAAATTGTAGCCATGACCGGTGACGGTGTGAACGATGCTCCGGCATTAAAAGCTTCAAATATCGGTTGCGCTATGGGAAAATCCGGCACAGATGTAGCAAAATCGGCTTCAGATATGATTTTAACTGACGATAATTTTTCAAGCATAGTCGAAGCCGCAAAACAGGGGAGAGGCATATACAAAAATATACAAAAAACGATTCATTTTTTGATTTCTACAAATATTGGCGAGATAATAGCCGTTTTAATAGCTTTTTTAATGAATTTGCCTACGCCTTTACTTGCTATACAGCTTTTATGGATAAATCTAGTAACTGATTCTTTTCCGGCTTTGGCACTTGTCATCGACCCGTTTGATTCTGAAATCATAAAAAATAAACCTGAAAATTTAAATAAATTAAAAAATGAATTTATGTCCGGCAAACGCGGCTATAATATGCTTATAGAAGGCATTTTTATAGGCATAATATGCATAATTGCATTTTTATTGGGAAGAAATTTATTTGACTTAGATTATAATAATCCGATAATTGGCAGAACAATGGCATTTATGACTATAGGCATTTCGCAGCTTGCACATGCATTTAACGTCCGGAGCGAAGAATCGATATTTAAGTCAGGAATTCTGGGCAATGCAAAACTTATTTTGGCGACGATTATGTGTACTTTTTTGCAAGTAATCGTCGTATTTATTGAAAAATTAAATATTTTATTCAGAACAGATAAATTAAATTTAGTTCAATGGCTAATAGTTTTAAGCTTATCTGTTTTGCCAACGGTAGTATCAGAAATCGAGAAAAAATTTTCAAAAAATAATATTTTTATAAAAAATAATTTGTTCAGAAATGCAAAAAATTATGTGAAATAAATAATCAAATATAATTTTTATTATTTTATATTTTAAATTTTTATATTTATATTTTAGTATAAAATTTTATTCAGTAATATAGTTGCAAGTTTAGTTAAAGCTAATTCGTGAATATTTTTGTCTATTTTTATATAATTTGCCTCTTAAATGCTTGTCTTGAATAAATAATATTGTATAATATTATCATAGTTTGCCTTACACCTGAAAAATTTAATTCTATTAGAAATTATAATTTAAAAATATTATTTTTAAGTTAAATTTTTAAGTTTAAAAAGTCCGCATTTTATAAACTTATAGGAAGTGATGAAAATAAAAATGAATTTAAAAAATCAGCTTGTTGATTTTTTCAAAAGTGGAATTAAAACAAAAAAGCAAAAGCTAATAGGTGTTGAGATTGAACATTTTATTGTCGATAACAAAACTTGTGAGGCTGTTTCTTATTATGGCTCCAGCGGAGTAAAAACTATTTTGGAAAATTTAATGAAATTTTATCCAGATTCTAGGCCTATCTTAGACGAAGACATAATAGGATTTTTAACCAAAGAGTTTAGTGTTACTCTTGAACCTGCCGCTCAAATCGAAATCAGTATAAATCCGTACGAAGAAATTGAAACTATCGAAAATATTTATAAAAAATTTTTAGATAATTTAAATAATATTTTAAATAATTTTGGTTATAAAATAGTATATTTGTCATGCCAACCAAAAAGTAATATTAATAATATAAAATTAATTCCTAAAAAAAGATTTGATATTTTAGAAAAATATTATAAAAAAATCGGCACTAACGGTATTGAAATGATGAAAGGTACTTGTTCTGTACAAGTTTCGATTGACTATTTTTCAGAAGAAGATTTTCGTAAAAAAATACAGGTTGCATATTTTTTGACTCCGTTTTTTAAATTAATATCAAATAATTCGAATTATTATCAAAACAAATATTTTAGTACTTTTTTAAAACGAACTGAAATATATAATAATACCGATCCAAAACGCTGTGGAATTCCGCCAGATATTTTTTCAGAAAATTATGAATTTAAAAATTATGCTGAATATTTATATAATATACCGATAATTTATTATAAAAAAGATAATAAATATTATGAAACTGACAAAAATTTCGGAGAATTTTTCGAAAACAAAAAAATAACTGAAAACGAAATTTGGCATATTGCGTCGATTGTATATCCTGATGTAAGACTAAAAAAATATCTCGAAATAAGAGGCGCAGATTTAATGCCGTTCGAATACACTTTAGGCTATTGCACGTTAATAAAAAATATATTTTATTCAGAAAATATTTTAGATATTTTTTATAATATGATAAAAAAATATGAAATTAATAATAAAAAAATTAATGATGTACAAAATAATATAATAAAAAACGGCTGGAATGCCAAAATTTATGACATTCCAGCTAAGATTTTTGCTAGAAATATTATAGAATTATTACAAAAAACAATAATTAACAAAGAATTAAAATACTTGAATTTATTATTGCCAATAATCGAGAAAAACGGGATATTAAATATCAAGTAACAACAATAAAATATTAAATAATTAATTTGTATTAATACAACTTTTTATCGAAATATTTTCTGTATATCTGATATTCGGAAGTGCAAAGAAGTATGTTAAATAAAAAACTTCTAGAATATTTTAATTAATTGTTAATTTATATATATTATTGACATTTTTTATTTTATTAATTATTTTTTTGGTATTATATATATAATACGGAGGCAAAATATGGGCATTTTAGATAGTTTAAAAAGTGCAGGCAATGCTGCTTTAGGTCGAGCAAAGCGTGCAGGAAATTTAGTTCTACAGCATGGTATGAAGGGCTACCAAGCAGGGGGAGGGGGGATTTCAGGCGCATTAAAAGGAGCTAAAAATCTTTTAAATGCTGCAGGACACGGCTATAGAAACAGCTTAGTTTATGATTTTGCGTCTATTGTACGTGCCAAAATTTATGTTTTTTATTATTCAGTTGATTCAGGATTTGAATTTATTGAAACTCTGCCATTGCAGTTAAATCCTCAGGAATATAAAAAAAATAAAAATTTTTCTTGGGCCATGGATATGGAAAAAATTATGAACGGAGATAGCAGAGAAGATAGAGATGATTCTATGGAACTTGATTTGGTTTTTAATATCGTCGATGAGTATAAATTAAAAACTATGGAAAGCAGTACTCCAATTCCTATGAACTTAGATGAAGTTACGATAATATCTAAATTATTTGAATATAAGAATGACCAGTATAGAGTTTTATTCAAATGGGGTCCTTTAGCTTATTTGTCATATATAAGTGGGGTTACTTGTACCTATGATTCTTTTTCGCCATTTGGAGAACCGCTTTCAGCTCGTGGGACTTTAACTTTAAATAAGCACAGAAGTCATGATACTTTTAATGCTACTGATGTTAACTTGGGCGACGAACTTGGTGGTTATTGGGATTGGATAAGAGGCCTAGATTTTGCTGAACGGGCAACTGTGGGTATAAAATCAAGTACAGAAGTTTCAGAAGCCTTGCCTAATATTTCAAGCAGATTATAAAATAAAAAAATATTTAGTAAAATTTAATAAGCGGTGGTGATAATTATGGGTGAACAAGTAAATTCCAGTATTTCGCTGTATTCAAAAGAAAATTTTGGTATTTTGTCTAAAAATATCGATGGCGATAATGAATCGTTAAGCGTATTGGCGCGAAATGAAGATAAAAATCATTTTGTAAATTTTTCGAAATTTTTAAGAGAAAAAAAAGAAGAATTAGAAAGAAGTAAAATATTTAGTAAAGAAAAAAATTCAGATTTGGATTTTAGCAAAATAAATTCTAAAGATAAAGAAGAAGTAATAAAGTGCAGAACAAATTTTTTTGAAGGCAAATTTTTGCCGTTTTTGAAAAATCCTAAATCTAAAGACAAAGTTGATTTAGACGAAGCTAAAGATATAGACAGTAATAATAACTGGGATGATTGTTTTGATAATAAACCAAAAAGCAAAGAGTATCATGACTTATGGCTAAGATTATCAAAAGCAGAAGCTAAAAATATACTCGAAAAATCCGGTAAAAAATCGAATAATTACAGAAATTCAGATAGTGATTATGGTTCCCAAGCACCGTCGGAAAAAGACAGATATAAAAATGCTAAAAGAAAAATTGAAAAATTTAAAGAATTAGATTTGGAAGGTGAAAACTTTTCAGTTTTAGAATCAGAAGATTATAGTTCTCCTGATTTTCTAACAAAACTAAATGGCGAACTGGGTAAAATTAATTCTTTGGGGAAAGACAGTAATTTAAAAAAATTTTTGGACGCTAATCTTAAAGGGTTATGTACGAATTTTGTGCATTTAGAAGAAGATTTAGACGGCGAAGATATAAGTCTAAATAACTTGCGAAGTAAATTACAAAGTAAATTAAAAAATGATGATGATATCGAAGATTCGTTAAAAAAATTAGTAAATTTAAAAAAAGCGACTTTTAAATATATGTTCGATGCCGCAATGTTAGATATTAATTCTTGTAATAACAAAATAGAACTTAGTGGCGGCTTTGATGAACAAGAATATGACGCGGACGAAAACGAAAATGCGCCTGATAATAAAAAATATTTGGGTTTTTTAGTTAATATGCTTTCAAAATTAGAAGAACAACTAGAAAAAATTGATATTAATTTAGGTGGCGCTGAGCAAGACAAAGAAGAAGAAGAGACTGATGAGAAAAATAATCAAAAAGAAAACGTCAGCAACGAAAACGCACAGAAAAAAATATTTTATGATCCGTATTGGTATATAAATAAAATTAATAATTCTGAAGATCAAACGAAAAAAATAAGGGCTGGATATCTTAAAAATTACTATGTTGAAAGATCCAAACTTGCATTGATGTATGAACATATAGATAAAATAGACATTGAAAAATTTATAGATTCGAATATAAAATTAATTTATACCAGCAAGATCTTTAGTGATGAACATAAAAAGAGAATAATAGAATTATTTAGTGAAAAAAATAAGAAAAATAATAGTAATAAAGAAGATAAAAAAAATAATGATGAATTAAATAAAATTAAAAGTCTTTATGTTAGCCAAATTTCAAATCAAATGTTAATATATAAAGTTAAAATAGGCAAATTAATTTCAGAATGTGAAGAAGAGATTAACGAACAAGTCGAATCAGGGAAAAAAAAATGTGAAGAAGATTATATCAAAAACAATGCTGAAAGAGTAAAAGTCTTTGAATTGTTGGCTAAAGGAAAAGAATTTGAAAATAATAATAATAAAAATAATTTTGAACACATGCTAACACCATCAGACTCTGAATATTTTGACTCTACTGGTGCGCAAGTTATACGTGGTTTTGAACCTAAGAAACGTTCACAAAATATCAGTAATCTTTTTAATTTAATAAAAAAAGATAATAAAAACGCTAGGAGTTGGGAATCAAGTGTGCCTTTAATTGGGTATATTAATTCTAAACTAAGATTAATAGAAAAAAAATTCCCTACTGAGATGGGGAAAATAGATAAAAATTTAAATAGATATTTTAATAGTAATTCTAGTTTATTCAAAAGTATTTTTAGTGCTGAAGAAGATAAGAAAAAATTAGACGAAGCAAAAAAAAAAGAAGAAGAAAATAAGAAAAAGATTGAAGAAGAGAAAAATAAAACAAAAGAAAAAGAAGATTTTTTTAAAAAAATCAATGCTGATGAGAAACTAAAAAATATATCAATGAATTTAAAAAAGAGGGTAAATTATAAAACTAAAGGAGAAAGAGAAGACGAAGAAAAAGAAAGAAAGAAAAAAGTCGAAGAAGAAAAAGCAAAAAGAGAAAATGAAGAAAAAGAAAAGAAAGCAATAGAAGAAGAGAAAATTAGGCAAGCCGAAGAACGCAGCACACCAGAAAAATTTTTGGAATACTTAGGTGTGAAAAGTATTAATGAATTAAAAATAAAATATATTGATAATAAAAAAGGCGATAAAGACGCTGAAGTTTATAAAAATGCATTCGAAGAGTTCGAGAAACGGTATAAAGAATTAGTACATCAAGTCAGCGACAAAGCGGGAGAAAGTCTGAAAAAAGCTCTCGAAGAAGTTGGCCCGCCTAAGAAAACAATAAAAGATTTTTTTGAACCAAAAGATAGCTGGCAAATCGATTGTTTATTAACTATGGAAAAACGTGTTGGGTATGACGAATATGTTAAAATTACAAATGACGATAAACCTAATGCTCAAAGATATTTAAAATTTTTATGTCTAAAAAATATAAACGAACTTGATAAAGTATATGAAAATTTTAAGTCAGAATCAAATCATGAAGATTATAAAAAAAATATTGAATATTACAAACAAGAATATGAACAAGTAAAACAAGATAGCTTGTATTTATAAAAAATATTTAGAATTTTAATATTGCTAAATTTTTGATATTAAAATAATATTAGGCAAAGATTTTTAGAAAAATTTATCGCTAAACATCAAATTTTGGGACTTGACATTTTTGCCTCGTAATATTATAATTGGCTTGTAATATTTTTTATTGTATAATTACTAAGTTTAATTTTATCTTTGGAGGCGTTAAATATGAGTAAAAAATTATAGCAGCTTCTTTGCTTTCAGCTTTTACAGTGGGCACATATAGTAATATTAGTGCTAAAAATAAAATAATTGAGTTGATTAATAACTATCCGAAGTTATCAATATTTGTTGGTTCTTCTATCGCTACTTTGCCGATAGCTTTTGGTGCTTTATTTGCAATTGATAAATTTAAAGGATCAGAAAGTGAAAAAAGTGAAAAATCAGATTGGTTCAAAATGCTAGGCGGTACTCAAAAAGATATCGATGATTATAAAAATTTGGTTAGAAATTATAGAACAACATTTAATTCTTTGAAAGGTAATGCGAAAGCGGCTTTTGAAAAAGATAAGGGAATGATTTGTAAAGAGCTTGTGAGGAGTTTTGCTACAGTAGATAGAAAAATGAACAATGAAAAATATCGTAGTATATTAAGACGCATTTTAGAAATTTGTGCTTTGAATAATAACCCGTTTAGAAACGAAGGCGGTGTTCAATACGCCCAAGGTTACAGTATTTGGTGTGCTTTAATAATAAAAAAATTTGCAAGTAATAATGGCTCTATTGGCGAGGATACTGAAGCAAAAATTTATTTTGTGTACAAGAATATAATCAAGGCACTCTTGCCAGTTTTTGACAAAACCGGGCATGCTAAAGGACTTACAGACAAAGTATATTCAGATTTGTATGAAAACTTTCTGGAAAGAAATAAGATTTCAAAAGAAAGCCTACCGGTTCTTATGAAAAGTGTTTCTTGTCGTAATATTCTTTTGGCTATGCAACTAGTTGGATGTTTTTCCAATTTTCTTACCGGGGATGATAAACTACTGTTTGTGGATAGAGTAATACAAAATGCTACTAAAAATGACAATTTTGCTCCGGAAGTTGTTTTGCAAACTATGGTTGACAAACTTTATGAGATTATTTTAGAACACAATGATGGGTTCTTGGCTTATTGCGAAAATTGGAAAACGGTCAGTGATGACAGTAGTGATAAATTTGACGTTTCATTGTATTTTTCTACATTCAATCAATATATGACTGAAAAAATACGCCAGGCCCAAGAGCATAAGAGTTGATTTGGAGGTATCAGATATGAATAAAAAAATTATAGTAGCTTCTTTGCTTTCAGCTTTTATGGTAAGTACAATTAGTAGTACTAGTGCTAAGAATGGCAAAACAGACAGAATTGTAAACGTTATTGATAATAATCCAAAGGTATCCTTTGCCGTATCTTCTATTGTTTCTTTTTCATTGTTTTTTGGTATTCCATTCGTAATTAAGAAGCTTAACAAACCGGATTGGTTTAAAATGCTGGGTGGTACTCAGAAAGATATCGATGATTATAAAAATTTGCTTAAAAATTATGACAAAACAGTAGATTCTTTAACAGGTAATGCAAAAAAAGCTTTTGATGAAGATGTAACAGAGATTGATAAGGATGTAGGAAGATCGGGTACAGGTCTCGATGAAAAATATTATGGGGTATTAGGACGTATTTTAAAAATTTGTGCTTTGAATAATAACCCGTTTAAACACAATGGCTATGGTCAATATATCCAAGGTTGTAATATCTGGTGTGCTTTAATAATAAAAAAAATTGCAAATAATAGTGACTTTATTAGTGAAGATAATGAAGCAAAAATTTATTTTGTTTATAAAAATGTAGTTGAAGTACTTTCGTTGCTTACAGATGAAAATGGTGGGCGGCTTAGAACCAAAGAAGACAAAATATATTCAGATTTACGTAAAAACTTTCAGAATCAAAATAAACTTTCAGATTCGCAAATTCCAAAACTTATAGTAGACGATGAAGGTAATTGCGGTACTGTGAGTTTAGGAATATTGGGAGCTTTTGATGATTTTCTTACTGAAAATGATAAAATGTTGTTAATAGATAAATTAATATTAGATGCTACTATAAATGGCGGTTTCAATCCAAAAATTGCTTTGCAGACAATGGCTAATAAAGTTTATGAAATTATTATAAAATATTATGACCAATTTTTGGTTGATAAAAAGGAAGAATTTCCAAATGATTTTGATGCTAGTACCTATCGAGTTTTGTTTTTCCAATATATGAACAAACAAATTAAATAAAAATTAAAACTGGATATTATTTTCGCGTTAATATAAAAAAGCCGGGGGTGATTTTCACGAAGTCTTATAATAACGAAAGTATTTCTTCTTTGAAAGGTGCCGATAGAGTTCGTAAAAGACCAGCTGTTATTTTTGGCTCTGACGGAATCGAAGGCTGTATTCACTGCATTTTTGAGATACTTTCAAATTCAATTGACGAAGCTCGCGAAGGTTTTGGAAATAAAATTATAATTACTAAATATCAAGATAATATTATCGAAATTGAAGATTTTGGCCGGGGAATTCCGGTTGATTTTAACAAAAAAGAAAATAAATTTAACTGGGAATTATTATTTACTGAACTCTATGCCGGTGGGAAATATGAAAATAATAATAATTCTAATTATGAGTATTCTTTAGGTATGAACGGCCTCGGGCTTTGCGCCACGCAATATGCCTCGGAATTTATGGAAGCTGTTATTAATCGCGACGGTTTTGAATATAATTTAAAATTTTCAAAAGGCAAAAATATCGGCGGTCTCAAAAAAATTAAGTCTAAAAATAATTTTACTGGAACTAAAATCAAATGGAAGCCGGATCAAGAAGTTTTTACTGAGATTAATATTAGCGACGAAATTATAAAATCTATGATAAAGCGCCAGGCAATTATAAATAACGGAATTTTATTTATTTTTAAATCCGAAAATTCTTCAAGATCTAAATTTGAAGAAACTAAATTTTTATACAAAAACGGACTTTCGGATTACGTAGAAGAAATTTCTGAAAATAATATCATGGCGCCGATTCAGAATTTTAAAGAAGAAACGATAGCGCAAGATAGAGATGACAAACCGGAATATAAATTAAAAATAAATGCTTCGATGGCATTCTCGCAGTCTGTTAATTTACTCGAATATTATCATAATTCAAGCTGGCTCGAGCACGGCGGGGCGCCTGAAAAAGCAGTCAAAACGGCTTTTACGGCCCAATTTGACGCGCTTATAAAAAAACTTAATAAATATAATAAAAACGAAAGTAAAATTTCTTTTTCAGATATACAAGATTGCTTGATTTTAATTATTTCGTCGTTTTCGAGTGTTACTTCTTATGAAAATCAAACAAAAAAAGCTATTACAAATAAAGGCATTTATGATGCTATGACTGAATTTTTTAAAAAAAATCTCGAAATTTATTTTATCGAAAACCCGATAGATTCTGAAAAAATAGCTTCGCAAATTTTAATTAATAAACGCAGCCGCGAAGATGCCGAAAAATCGCGTTTAAATTTAAAAAAAAAGCTAAGTTCTAATATGGACCTAGCTTCGCGCGTTGCGAAATTCGTAGATTGCCGCACTAAAAATATCGACGAACGTGAATTATTTATAGTCGAAGGCGACTCAGCGCTCGGAGCCTGCAAACAGGCGCGCGACCCTAATTTTCAAGCGATTATTCCCATCAGGGGCAAAATATTAAATTGCCTAAAATCTGATATAAATAAAATTTTAAAAAGCGAAATTATTACTGATTTGATAAAAGTCCTGGGTTGCGGCGCAGTTCTTCGAGATAATAAAAAAAAATTATCTTCGTTTAATATTGAAAATTTGCGCTGGAATAAAATAATATTCTGCACTGATGCCGACGTCGATGGCTTTCAAATTCGAACTCTTTTGCTTACTATGATTTATCGTATGACGCCGGATTTAATTAAAAACGGCAAAGTTTTTATCGCCGAATCGCCGCTTTATGAAATTAATACAAAAAATAATACGTATTTTGCGTATAACGAACTCGAAAAAGAAGAATTTTTGAAAAAAATCGGTGATGAAAAATATACGATTCAGCGCTCCAAAGGCCTTGGCGAAAACGAACCTGATATGATGAATTTTACTACTATGAATCCCAAAACCAGAAGATTAATTAAAATTATGCCCGAAGACGTCAAAAAAACCGCCAGAATTTTTGATATTCTTTTGGGTGAAGATCTTGACGGAAGAAAAAATTTTATAACCGAAAACGGCTATCTTTATGCCGAAAATCTAGATTTAAGCTAAATCAGATAAGTAATTTTTTCTCCGCACCGCCGGAAAATATACTCGAATCAGATAAATAAATTTTTTACCAGTACCGACGGAAAATATACTTAAAGAGGTGATTTTATTGAAAAATAAAAGCCAAAAACAAAATAAAATTTCAAAAATTCGTGGAATTATCAATCATGCTGGGCAAGAAAGACGCGAAAATATAACGAAAGTAATCGAAAGCAATTACATGCCTTATGCCATGAGCGTTATTATGTCCAGAGCGATTCCCGAAATCGACGGTTTTAAGCCATCGCAAAGAAAACTTTTATATACGATGTACAAAATGGGGCTTCTAGACTCTCAAAGAACAAAATCTGCAAATATCGTCGGTCAGACTATGAAACTTAATCCTCATGGCGATGCTGCGATATATGATACCATGGCACGTATGAGCCGCGGCTACGGAGCTCTCCCTCATCCATATGTTGACTCAAAAGGCAATTTCGGGAAATTTTACTCGCGCGATATGACGAAAGCAGCGTCAAGATATACCGAAGCTAAACTTGAAAATATTTGTAAAGAAATTTTTAAAGATATAGACAAAAATACAGTCGATTTTGTTTTTAATTACGATAACACTATTTTGGAGCCCAATTTATTACCCACAGCTTATCCTTCGGTTTTAGTTAATTCGATTTCGGGAATAGCCGTCGGGATGGCGAGTTCGATATGCCCGTTTAACTTAAAAGAACTTTGCAAGACTACTATAAAATTAATAAAAAATCAAAATCATGATATATTTTCGACTCTTATTGCGCCTGATTTTCCAGGTGGTGCCGAAATAATTTATGACAAAGAAAAAATTAAAAAAATTTACAAAACTGGCCGCGGCGGGATTACACTAAGAGCAAGATATATTTATGACAAAGATTTAAATTGCATAGATATAACGAATATTCCGCCGACGACTACCGGCGAAATTATAATAGAAAAAATTGCTGATTTAATTAAACAAAATAAAATTACTGAGATTTCTGATATTCGCGACGAAACCGGGCTCGACGGATTTAAAATTACGATAGATTTAAAACGCGGTGCGAATCCTGATAAGCTTATTGCAAAGCTTTTTAAGTTTACTTCGATGCAAGATAATTTTAACTGTAATTTTAATATATTAATAAATGGCAAACCAAAAGTCATGTCTGTAAAAGAAATTTTAATCGAGTGGGTAAATTTTCGAATTTCTTGCGTCAAACGCAGAGTTAAATTTGATTTAGATAAAAAAAATAATAAATTACATCTTTTGTTGGGACTTGAAAAAATTTTATTAAATATAGATAAAACAATAAAAATTATACGAGAAACCCAAGAAGATTCTTTAGTAATTCCAAATTTAATGCAAAGTTTTAATATAGATAAAATTCAGGCCGAATTTATTGCTGAAATTAAACTTAGAAATTTAAATAAAGAATATATTATTAAAAAAATCGATGAAATAAAAGATTTAAAATCAGAAATTGAAAATTTAAAATTTATTCTCGAAAACGAGTTTGAAATTAAAAAAATAATATGTTCAGAACTTGAAGAAATTGCTAAAAAATACGGTAAAAAACGTATTTGCCCGATAATTGACAAAAAAGACATAAAAGACGAAAAAATTGAAGAAGAAATTCCGGATTACCCTGTTACGATTTTTTTCACAAAAGAAGGCTATTTGAAAAAAATAACGCCGCAATCGCTCAGGATGAGCAGCGAGCACAAATTAAAAAACGGCGACGAAATCGCGCAGCAAATAGAGGCGACAAATAATTGTGATTTATTATTTTTTACTGATTTATTTAATGTGTATAAAACTAAAGCAAATATATTTAAAGATACAAAAGCAAGCGTTATGGGTGATTTTGTCTGTGCAACCCTGGGCGGCGAAGAGAACGAAAAATTTTTATTTATGTTAGCCACAAAAAATTATACGGGATTTTTACTTTTCTTTTTTGATAATGGCAAAGTTGCAAAAGTAAATTTAAAATCTTATTATACTAAATTAAACAGACGTAAATTAATAAATGCATACTCGAGCGAATCTAAATTAATTAAAATTTTTTATATAAAAAAAGAACAAAATTTTGTAATTTATTCGACTTCCGGTAAAATTTTAGCGTTTAGTTCTTCAGTTTTAAGTGCAAAAAGTACAAAAAATACTCCGGGAATTACTGTTATGAAACAAAATAAATATAAAGTTTCAAGCGTAGAAATCTGCGACGAAATTAAATTTAAAAAATATTTTGCTGAAAAAATTCCATCTTCGGGACAAAAAAATTCAAAAATTATATCAGGTCAGCAATTAAAATTTGATTCTTAAAAAAAGAACTATATAACTTCCTCCAGCACCGTTGGAGAAAATATTTGATTTTTTCTTAAAAATAAATAATTAAAATTTAATTCATAAAAATAAAGCTAAGTATTAGCATCTTCAATTTTTTTTATAAATTTTTTAAACTCATTTATTTCATATTGTGCTTCTTTTTTGCCCGAAATAATACTATAACCCTCCATATGAGATATTTTTTTTATAACTACACGAGCATTTTCTATACCTTTGTCTTTTAATTTATTTATAATTATTTCTGTTGCTTCTTCTTTTGAAATATTATAATCAGGATCACCATAAATCGTAGTTTTCAAATCTACAAATTCCGAACTGTCTTCAGTATAGCCGCTATACCAATATGACGGAACTTTAGTAGCTTTTAATTTTTCGAATTCTTTAAATTTATTCAAATTTATTAGCATTAAATTCAATAAATATTCTAATGGTTTAAATATTTTTCCGGCTACTTTATTAAAATTATTGAGCGGACTATGTAAAATTACTCCTGCAAGCTTATCTTCGAGATTATTTTCTTGAATATAACGCCATACGTGTATGGCGACTTGCCCACCTAGCGAATAGCCATAAATTATAATTTTTTTATTTTTGCTTTCTTTTAAAACATAATTAAATATATTTTCTCCGTCTTGAAATATACTATTTTCTGACATCGCAAACGGTCCAAAAAATTTTTTTCTGTTTCCGTAGCCTGTATAATCTATCGTATAAACTGTAGCTCCTTTTTTAATTAAATAAACCAATTTTCCATCGGGCCCCAAATGCATTTCATCGTTTAAGACAGAACCTCCGTTGCCGTTAAAAAATATTATATTAATATTTTTTAAACTAGAACTCGAACTTATATTACAAAAATATTTTTTGCCTATAACAACAGGTTCGTCATTAATATTTTCCAGTATTTCCTCAGAAACAATCTGATTATCGTAATTTATGCTATTATTTTTGTTAACAGTTTGAAAAGCGCCGAAAAACAAAGCTATCTGTGTAAGTGCTCTGGATAAAATATTTAACGAAGCATAACCGGCAACCAGACCAATAACCCAATTTTTAATTTTATTCGATTCAGAATTTTCTTTATCATGAGATTCTAAAATATTTTGATTATAATTTTCGAAATTTATTGAATTTAAAGCATTAGTTTTATTAAGACAAGATACATTAGAAAAATAAAATAAATACGAAATAAAAACACAAAATATTTTTTTAGATATTTTTGCCATAATATCACCAAGCTTTTTGACAAATTATATAATATATTATAATTTAAGAAAAAATATAATTCAAGTTTGCAATATTCTTAATCTTTTCAAGATTTTTATGTTCATGTTCATACTTTCCATCAGGAACTATAAATCGTTTAAATCCCAAACGCTCGGCTTCTGATATTTTCTCGTCACTTTTATTCGAAATTCTAATCTCGCCCGAAAGACCAATTTCTCCAAATGCAACAGTATATGAATCAACCGGAATATCTTTTAGTGAAGAAATAAGCGCCAATGCAACCGGCAAATCTGCTGAAGTATCGTTAATTTTTACACCTCCAACGACGTTTACATAAACATCAAAATTGGCAAAATAAAATCCGGCTCTTTTTTCTAAAATTGCCAGTAACATGCATAATCTGTTATAATCATAGCCATTTGAAACTCTGCGAGGCATGCCAAAACTAGTAGGAGCTACTAACGCTTGAATTTCAGTTAAAAACGCTCTACTGCCTTCTGATATACATGCCGTGCAAATTCCGGGAACTCCAAGAGCTCTATTTTCAAGCATAAGAACCGAAGGATTCTTAACTTCTTGAAGCCCGTTTGATTTCATCTCGAAAACACCGATTTCAGAAGTCGAACCAAATCTATTTTTTAGGCATCTTATAATTCGATAAGAACTTTTATTTTCATTATCAAAATATAAAACAACGTCGACTATATGTTCAAGGACTTTTGGTCCGGCAATAGCGCCTTCTTTGTTCACATGACTAACTGCCAAGACAGGAACGTCAAGACTTTTAGCCAAATTTAAAAGCATCGAAGCACAATCTTTTACTTGCGTGATACTTCCAGCAGATGCACTGAGTTCAGTATTTATGATAGTCTGTATCGAATCTATTATTACAAGATTGGGCTTAATTTTTTCAATATGAGCTAAAATATTATTAATATCGGTTTCAGAGACCATCATAAGACTAGAATTATCAATTTTTAGTCTTTCGCAGCACATTTTTAATTGGCTTGCTGACTCTTCTCCGGAAACATAAAGAATATTTTCATAATTTTGAGCAATTTGCAAAAGAATAGTAGATTTACCAACTCCAGGGGAGCCACTTAGTAATATAAAAGAGCCCCTTACAATTCCGCCGCCAAGAACTCTATCAAGCTCAGAAATCCCTGTTTTAATTCGAATTTCATCTTTGAATTTAATTTCGGAAATTTTAACAGGATTTGAAATTTTTGAATTTTTAACTAAAATCTCTTTTTCAGAAAACTCAACCATAGAATTTCCAGCACCGCACGAGGGGCAAATCCCACTCCATTTGGCAGATTCAAACCCGCATTCATTACAAAGAAAAATTATTTTATTTTTTTTCATTTCCAACTAATTTATCAAAATACTCTTCAGTTATTTTAAAATTCAATTTCTTGCTTTTTAAACCGTAATCATCATCTGGTATATATACATTCTTATCAGGGCTACGTAAAACACTCAAAAATGCTTTGCTATCTCCTACCATATCATGAACATTTCTACGTGCAAATTGACCATCTAAATTTTTAACCGCATACCAACAGTAATATGAACCATCAGTAGTTTTGCGCATTTCAAAAACCCCTTTTTTAGCTAAAATTAATCTCTCAATACTACAACAACCAACATTATCTGATTTCACACAATTTCTTAATGATTTTATGAAATTTTTATAATCAAAATTAATTTTTTTATATTCATAAATGGGATCGCTATTTTTAAATTTAACATTCACAAAACCAAGATTTTGTTCTATAGCATCTCTGTGCGTTTTAAATTCATATTCAATTAAAGGTTTTTGTTCTTCAATCTTTTTACGCAAATTTTCATCAAAAATTTCCCATTGAGCTTTTTGATTTTCGTAATCTAAAATACACCTACAGATTACCTCATCCGTAACCTTGACAGACAACTCACCAGGATTTTGTTCTTGTTTTTCATTTTTGCCACCGATTTTTTGAACTAATAAAGTCCCAAGCACCCCACCCAAAGCACCAGCTATCGTAAAACTTGCATTTTTAACAATTTGAAATTTAAAATCTTTACCAACATTCATGGCACTACATTGATTCTGCGCCAAACCAAGCAACAACATCGCTGCAACGATTTTTTTACTGAACATAAATACCCTCCAATGTTTTAATTTTCAAGCAACTGCTCAATGCTATTTTTCATTATACTACGAATTTTGTTTTTTTCAAGCATATTAATCTCGATTTTTACAAATTTTATCGAATGTTGTGTTGACATAGTTCATGTTTGATTTTATAATGTGAATTATATTCACAAATAAGAGGCAAAACATGGCAAAAAATTTCAAAAATATAGATTTTTTAATACATGACATGAATAATATATTATTTTCGATTTCAGGCATGATATTAAACGGTCAAACAAAAAAAGCTGAACAAAAATTACAAGAATTGTTCGGGAGTTTTCAAAAAATAAATAAAAATTTTAGGCCAATTAATTATTTAATAAATTCCAAACTAAAAATAATGAGAAAAATGAACATAAAATACAAATTAAGCAAAAATATTTTATTTCCTAGAATCGACGAAGCCGAATTATGCATAATTTTTGGCAATATTTTAGATAACGCAATAGAAACATGTTATAATAATAATATTAATAACAAAATTATAAAAATTAAATTTATCAAAAATAAAAATAAATATATTTATATTATTTCGAATTTTAAAAATAATAACAAAAATGTCAAAAAACAAAGTAAGCAATTAGGACTAAAAATAATTAAAAATTTAATGCAAAAAAATTCTAGAAATTTTTATATCAAAAATAGCAAAAAAATTTTTAAAATAAAAATTGAGTTTGAAAACGAATTATTATAATTATAAAAATAATTATAAATTATAAAATAAATTAAAATCTCAAAAAATAGCCTTCTTTCATAGCTATCAACTAGAATTGAAAGAAGCCTATTAAATTTATATAAAATTAATTTAAATTATTCTAAAGCTCAATCATCATTATCTACAAGCCACAAATAATCGTTTTTAACACAATTAATTAAAAATCTGACTCCAAACGAATAATCTTTCTCATCAACAACACCTTTTTCATATCCTTTAAATAACTCACCTAAATCGAACAAAACTTCTCCTAATTTTACTTCCTGCTTGTTTTTAATCCATTGCTTAAGTTCATTAGACTCATCAGTATCAGATGTCCAAATTTTGTCTAACATTTTTTCTATTTGTTCAGGAGTTTTCATTGTATATTCGCAGTATTCTTCAAAAGAAATAGTATTCATGTCATCATACATAAGCTCAGCACGCTTATCATACTCAAATTTATCCAAAATTTCATGTGATAATCTAATGAAACTACCCACCATTTTTTTTATAATATATTTCTTGACGATACGCCGTCCAGCATCATCTTCATTTCCGCCCGGAATATTAAACCGGTATCTAAGCCCACTTACTAAATCATTGACATCATCTAACGGCTCATGACTATTAACATGCTCTTTCAAAAAATTATCCATGGCATCTACAACCATTTTATCTTTCAATTCACAGAACACATCGTCCATCGCATTATCGCTTTTTATTTTACCAGATTCACGTAAATAATTTGTTAAAATATCATAAACGGTATTAATTATAGCTACGGCTCGCCACTCACAATGCCCACCATGTAAAGCCATTTGTTCTATACACATATTCTTGTATTCGTTCCATTTTTGCGATTTATCTTTATTTTTGTACATAAATTCAATGCACTTTGCTAAAAGATTTTTATAATTATTATCGATCTCTTCATACATGTCGCTGTTACGAACACTTTTGACGAAAAAATATTCCCACGGAGATTGTTTCCAACCTCTTTGATTATCTCTTGCATCTTTACCACTATCTATGTGCGTATCTACACAAAGTATTTTTAAATGCAACTTAAGCACGCTTTTGCTAACGTTTTCTATATTCATTTCCCGAACAGGATTTGGTATATATATCTTACCTTTTTCGCCTAGTAAATAATGCTTTTTACTCCCCAGTAATCTTAATTCCGATTTTAAATTATCGAGCTCCGTATTGACATGTAAATTATTATTCTCGTCATCACTATTATTTACAAAATCTTCGGGTAAATTATCAACTTCGTTACCATTATTTATATTAACCTGGGAAACTTGATTATTGTCATTATCATTATCATTGTCATTATTGACAAAATTGTCACTATTATCGCTATCATCATTACTGACAAATTCTTTGCTAACTTTATTTTCTTCAATTTCTGAGTTATTGGGGTTTGAGTTATTTAATTTAAATTTTTTAGTATCTTGTGAGTTTTGCATTTCAGCAATCGCCAACCCTAAAGCAGACAATAACACAGGAAGCACCGCTAACCCCACTTTTAAACCAATTGAACATTACTTTTGGCATTGCTCCCACTTGGCTTTCTGGAATAGTTTCCTGATCCCACTGCCGAAGGTTCTTTATCAATTTTGCCAGTTGACATCATAGAAGCTTTTCCGCTTAAAAGCGAAGCAAATAGTAATACAAACGCAATTTTACGCTTATCAAATTTGTTCATAAAATTCTCCTTAAATTGAGTCAAACTACAAGCTGACAGTAAGCCAAACAATACAGACGTTAATATAAGCTAGACTTATCATCCATAATTATAATAACAACAAGCAATCTCTTTGTCAAGACATTTTTTCAAAATTATTGAATTTTTAATGATTTTTTTTATTTTACTGTTTCTACTCTATTTTTGTAATGCTAAAAAAGATAGATATTTTCTCCGGTACCGCCGGAAAAAATGTTTTAATTCTTTCATTACTATATTTGTACATGGAATTAATGTTCTATGCATTTTTATCGCTGATATTCATTTTAGCAATACCCTCAGGTTCATTTTGATTGAAAATATTTTTATATATAATACAGTACGGGACGGGTAAGTTTTTGGATTTTAGTTTGGGTCATAAAGTAGTTGAATTGATAATAAATTATTGGTGTGGCCATAAATTCAAAGCTTTGATTTATTTTTATTTTAAAATTTAAAATAATATTTGGAGGTTAATATGCCAAAAAAAATTAAGACCAAGTTAGCATTAATATTGGCGATAGGTTTATCAACAACACCAGTTTTAGCTATGGAACCAATAATAGAGAAACAAAATGATAAAAAATTTTCAAGTTTAAAAAGCAATTTGACGGATGAAAGGTTTCTTAAACATATCGAAGGTCTGGATAATTGTTCTACTCTTTTGCCTATTGCTGGTAAAAAAACTTTACTTAACTTTATTCTAGTGGGTTGTTACGCTATAAGTCGGGTTTTATATACATTGGGCGGTGGTTGGAATGCAGAAGACGATGGAGCATCTAAGTTAGCAAAGACTATAGGGCTTGCTAAGTCTATTTTAGATTTTACTCGTTCACATTACAGCAAAAGTAAGCCTAATACAGAAAGTACGGAAACATACAAATTTGAAGTAAATGGTGAAATAAAAGAAAGTGAAGCAAAAATTGAGGCTAGAGACGAAAGAGGCAACACTATTTTAAAGAATGGTTCAAAATTCGATATGTTTAAATATATTTATGATGGTTTTGACTGTTCTGGTTTTGTAGGTTGGATTGTTTATAACACGTTAAATACAGAAAATGACAATGGAGAAGGATATGTAGGGTCATCTACTACAAGGGCAGAGTTTTTTAGCAAAAAGGGGTGGGGAGAGTTAAAACAAATTACCAAAGAACAAATAGAAAATGGCACCTATGAGCTTTACCCTGGAGATATAGTGAGTATTCAAGGGCATGTGTATATTTCTTTAGGTAAATGCAATGATGGCAGTGTTGTCTTATTGCATTCTAGTCCTCCTGGTGTTTGGATTATGGGAACAACTGATAAAGACGGAAATAAAAATAGTGACGCTATTAAACTTGCTGAAAAATACGGTCAGAAATATCCAACAGCGTATAAGTGGCTGAAAGAAATTGAGAAAAAGGGAGTTGAAAGGGAATGGAAGAAATATTTTGAAGACCCTATTGAAAATTCTATTAGAGATCCTAACAAAAAGCCAGTAACACGTCTTGTCTGGTATGTTGACGGTGAGAAAGGTGTTTTAACTGACCCAGAAGGTATTCGGAAAATGTCTCCAGAAAAAGTACTTGGTTATATTTTTGGTAATGAAAGTGACATATTACAAAAAAGTTGAAGAAAAGAAGACTCTGGAATATCCGGAGTTTTTTCATACGTACTTAAAAAAGGTATTACTAAAATTATATAAATTTAGTGAAAAGATAAAACATGCCAAAAAATAAAATAGCCTAAAATCATCATTGTTAAATAAAGATAGATAATTTCTCCGGCACTGCTGTAGAAACCGTCTGTCTTTGTTTAGCAATGCCTTTAGTTATAAGTGATTGCAATTTTTACAATTTATAATTACAGTTACAAGCTGGAAAGGTGGTGATAAAGGTGAAAAAGTTTTCTCGTACATTTGCTAAAATTTTGGCCCTTTCACTTGCATTTGCGCCTATTGCTGGAATGTCTAATAGAATAATCGGAATGGAAAAAGTTGATAAAAATAAGATGGAATTAATGGTTAAAAATAACGGCGAGAGTGTATATGAGGCTATTACAAATGTTGATGTGGCTCTTCTGGAACTGTCGGGTTTTGAATATCCAAGCTCGAATTGGTCTTATGTTGATGAGAATCTGCATAGTCCTGAGTGTTCTGAATTATTCTATGATACTAAAAAGGGGAAAATGAAAGGTCCTCTTTGTGGAGTTTGGGAGTTTGTAAATTCTAAGCCTTCAATTATGGATAATATTCACAGGATTTCCAGACATATTAATCTTAGTTTAGAAGAAATTCTTTATTACTTGTATAACAATAAAGTGGTTAAACATGAGGGATATGATTTGTCAGTTTCGCAATTGAGTCGTGCCAATGAAGATATGATACGGAATGTTCATGATTTGTTTTGTGCTAGTTTTTTAAAAGATTAGTCATATATTTTTACGTTTCGATTCGATCAGTATCATATTGAGCCTTGAATAGATAAAAGTGGTATAAAATTCATAGCCCGCGGTTATCTTATCAATGCGTGTAAAAAATAAGATTGGTACATGGAATCCAAATTTTTAATTGATTTGATTAAGCCTTTCAAGTGAAGCTTGGTATGATAGTAGGACTGCTCTGGGTTTGGAGCCCTCGTGTGGCCCTACTATTCCCATTTTTTCCATTTCGTCGACTAGTCTGCCGGCTCTTGCGTAGCCGACTCTTAATTTTCTTTGTAAAAGCGAAGTCGAAGCTTGACCAAGTTCTACAACACATTTTATGGCGTCTTCAAGCATCGGGTCTTTATCAGAATCGCTATTATTATTTGCAATTTGAAGCGCATCTAAGCCTTGCTCGGCGCCACGTTCGATGCCTGAAATTATCGACTCGTCATATTCGTTTTCGAGTCCGTCTTTTACATAATTTACTACTCGTTCGATTTCTTGCTCATCAACATAGCAGCCCTGAACTCTCATGGGTTTTATGGCGCCCAGTGGCGAAAAAAGCATATCGCCGCGTCCCAATAATTTTTCAGCTCCGCCCATGTCTAAAATCGTTCTTGAATCTATCTGCGAAGACACTGCCAAGGCTATTCTGCTTGGCACATTTGCTTTTATTACTCCTGTGATAACGTCAACTGATGGCCGTTGTGTTGCGATTACTAAATGCATTCCTGCGGCGCGCGCCATTTGCGTGAGCCTGCATACGTAATCTTCGATTTCGTTGGGTGCTGCCATCATTAAGTCTGAAAGCTCGTCGATTATTATTACTATTCGAGCCATTTTATTTCTGGGCTCGCCATTTTTATCGACGGCTTCTTTGTTTTTTTCTACAAAAGAATTATAAGAAGATATATCACGCACACCGACTTCGGCAAAAATTTTGTATCTGCCGAGCATCTCGTTGACTGCCCAATTTAGAGCTCCCGCAGATTTTCTTGGGTCAGTAACGACTGGTACTAATAAGTGCGGAATGCCATTATATACGCCGAGTTCTACGACTTTTGGGTCAATCATCAAAAGTTTTACGTCATCAGGGGAAGATTTATATAATAAACTCACGATAAATGAGTTAACACAAACAGATTTTCCGGCTCCTGTCGAGCCTGCTATTAAAAGATGCGGCATTCTCCCCAAGTCTGTAACGACGCATTTGCCTGAAATATCTTTGCCGAGCGCGACTGTTAATTTACTTTTTGAGTTTATAAATTCGCCGGATTCGATTATTTCACGAACAGTTACCATGCTGACGACTTTGTTGGCGATTTCGACTCCTACGGCAGACTTCCCGGGAATCGGCGCTTCGATTCTTACTCCTAAAGCTGCTAAATTTAAAGCAATATCATCGGCAAGAGTCGTAATTTTGCTGACTTTTACGCCCGAAGCCGGCTGAATTTCGTATCTTGTAATCGCCGGTCCGCGGCATATATCTACGATTCTCGCTTTGACGTTAAAGCTCATCAAAGTATCTATAAGCAACTTACCGTTGGTATTTAGCTCGTTTGTGATGTCACTCTGGTGAACTTTTTTTGGCTCGTTTAATAAATCTATTAACGGAAATTTATAGTCCGAGGGCTCCAACGGACTAAAAGAATTCGGTACACTTATTTTTTCTTCGGTCTTATTTTTTTCTTTTTCGATAAAAGCTGCTGTGACTTTTTCTACATCCGATTTTTCGTCTTTAAATTCTAATTTATTTTCTGATTTATTTTCTTGTTTACTTGAAACATCAAGATTATTTTCGTCAGATTCTATACTTTCTTTTAATTCTCCCAAGCTCTTAGAATTAACGACTTCTTTTACTTCGCCATTATTATCAAAAAATTCTTCTTTTTTATTTTTTTTCACGCTTAAATTTATATTTTTAAATTTATTTTTAAAAATGTCTAGAAATTCTTGGATTTTTTCAAACATAAATGCAAAATCAATTTTAAAAAGTATTGCTAGTATTAAAAATAAAATTAAAAATAAAATAGCAGTTGCTGCTGAAATTCCAAATAATTTTATTAAAATAAAATCTAAAAAACCTGATAAAACTCCGGCATTTTTCATTCCTTCTTCATAAAAATATAAAATAAATTCTTCGTCAGGAAAATAAAAAATTCCAAAGCTTGCCGAAAAAAATATCGAAGCTAAAAATGATAAAGTACTTTTAAATTTATTAACACTGCCATTTTTTGACTTTAAAAAAATAATCGTAATAATAAAAAATGGCAAAAATATAGAATTAATCCCAAATATGCCTAAATAAAAATTTCTAATAAAAGTCCAAACATTTTCGCCTTTAATTAATATTAAACATATACAAAAAAATGCAATAATAATACTAATCGACGTATGCAAATTTTGATTATTAATTTTATTATCTTTATTTTTATTAGAATTCTTTTTTTTACTCATCTTTACCTGAATTATATAATTATATAATTACCTAAATATTATAATAATTAGCCCCAAAATAAAAGTATATATAGAAAATACCCAAAGTTTGTTGCTCGAAACCAGCCATTTGAATAATTTTATCGATAAAAATCCAGTTATGGCTGCAATTAGCATTCCGATTATCGTAGGTATAAATTCGATTTTGATTCCTGTCTCGAGTGCCTCTTTAAATTCTAATACAGACGCCGCAATTATTGCGGGGATTCCTAATATGAACGAAAAATCGATTGCTGATTTTTTATCAATACTTTGCATTAATCCAATCGATAAAGTTGAACCTGAACGTGAAAGTCCTGGAAATACTGCTGCGAGCATTTGACCAAAGCCTATCAAAAATGAATTTTTTGCGTTAATTTCAAAAATATTTTTTTTTCTTTTATCTGAATATTTAGAACACAAGAAGCCGATTAAAATTAAAATACTTGTAAAAATCAAAAAAATTCCAATTGGTAAAAGACTTCCGGAATCTGCTAAACTTGCAGCCAAAGACTTTAAATTTTTTATTTTAGGTATCGGCACAAATAAAAAAAACAACGGAAATAATGCTATAATTAAATTTATTATTAGTTTTTGATACTTATTTTTCTCTGAACTTTTAAATAATTCGAAAAACGAAATAATTAATTTTAAAATTATCTTGCGATATACAAATAAAACTGAAAATAACGTACCCAAATGCAAGCAAATATTAAATAATAAATTATTTTCGTTATTAGTTCCTAAAAAATACTGCGATATGGCCAGATGTCCACTGCTGGAAACCGGTAAAAATTCTGTAACTCCTTGAATTATGCCTTGAATTATAGCATCAAAAACTTTCATGTTTGTACCCTAAAATTTTTATTTTTTAAATTTTCAAAATTTCAAATATTTTTTCGGAAATTTTATGTAAAGAATCGATATTATCTCCGTCTGTTGAGCAATTTATAATATTCCAGTTAAATTTCTTTGCAGAATATTCTGCAGCTTTTGAACATAATTTTAAAAATTTTAAATCAGACTCGTGTAAATCTTTCGGCTTATTTCTTGATTTTATTAATTTTTGCGAAATTTCAATCGGCAATTTTAAATATATAACACAATCCGGCTTTGGAATTTCTAATTTATCATATTCATAATCACAAAGCCAATCTAAAAAATTATCCCAGTATTTAAAATCAAGCTTTGCAAGCTGATAAATCATGTTCGAAGTTGCGTATCTATCACATATTATAGTATAATTTTCGTCAGAATAAAACTTTTTCCAGTATAAAATATAATTTATAAATCTATCGACTGCGAAAAACGAAGCCGCCGCAAAAGAGTTAATTTCAAAAAGATTTTTAGAAATTTGTGAATTTAAATACATTCTAACAGGACCCGATGAAAGACTTTGATAATTAGGCATCGAAATTAATTTGACTTTTTTTTTAAGACTAAAAAATTTGTCAAAAAGAATTTTACTTTGAGTTTGCTTTCCGCAGCCGTCAAGACCCTCGATTACTATTATTCTTCCGTGTTTCATAAAAGTAGTTCCCTTATAGTTATAAATTATAAATCATGAGATTTATTATATTAAATAGCACTAAATTTTCAAATAAAAAATTATATTTATTCGAAGACACCAGAGAAATTGCTTGGATTTTTTTATAATATCAAATTTTTCTCGGAAAATTTTTAATGTACATATTGCATATTTTTTTTTGCCATGATACTATATTTTCTGTGATATTAATCAAGGAGGTGAAATACCCAACATGTTTTATCGACAAGTAAGTCGAAAAATCAAGAATTTTGTGAGGTGAATTATATATGAAAGAAAATATTGAAAATAATACAGAAAGTAAATTCGGTAGTTTTTTAAATTTTATGAAAAAGTTCTTAGCAATGTCGTTTTTCTGCGCAATGGCAGCTTTTGGTTTTGGCGCTTTAAATACTCAGGCAGTAATTGACAGCAAAGTCGCACAAAATTATACTGACGTAGAAAATAAGGATAATCCTGGCAAAAAAATAAGCGAATACGATCCTAAAGACACGTCAACGTTAAAGCATTATACTGAAAAAGATGGCGTGTTATATTATGCTAATAATACAGGTGCAACTGCTTACGCATTAAAGCGTTCGTCAGCCGGGCAACATGATCTTACGACAGAGTTAACAGTTTCAACAGGTACCGAAATCGAATATGATACTGACCAAAAGACAAAAGTAAATAAAATCGATACTCAATTAATTAAAGATGGCGTACAAAATTTGACTATTAACGGATACACTAATACTGCAGGCACAGGCAATATAAAGGTCGAAGGTTCTTCTGACAATGGAAAACTTAAAACTTTAATGGCAGTTGATTCAGCTGGCAAAAGTGTTGCAACAGCAAAAAGTGATACGGAACTCTTAAAATTAGTAAATAGCGCCGATGATATCAATCCCGTTGTACACAAGCTAGCACTTTCAACTACTGAAGTTATTGTTAATAGTAATAAAGTTTGGTCAGATACAGAACTTAAAACAGAAGTAAAAAATCAAGTAACTGTTAACAAAACAGACGATGGAAGCAATGTCGATGGGGATTGGTCTTGGGTTAAAGCCAGTACGGATGGGAATGAATTTGAAGCAACATTTACGCCTACTAACACTAGCATCTCGCCAGAAACATTCAAAATAAAAATTTCAGGCAGAACTCCAGCTGCAGCTGAGATTACAAAAGAAAAAAATCCGGTTATCGAATATGAAGCAGGTCAAACAACTTGGAATGAATTTTTAACAAAAGCTAAAGTAAATACGAGTAAAGATAAAGGCGCTACTGGATATTGGACAATAAAAGCAGATAACGTTTCAGGAACTATAATAAATTACGGCAGCGGTACGGAATATTTAGGCAAAGTTAAAATGGAAGCTGGCTTGAAAGACGCGACGCTAACTTATAAACACGGCTCAGACGATGCATTTTCTGATTCAGTAGACGCTATAGTAATAAGCTTAAAAGATATTACCGAAGATTTAGACACAGAAAAATTTGGCAAGCAAAAAACTTTTGGTGATTATTCATTTTATGTTAACGACAAAACTGGAGAAACAAGTGTAATAGTAAGCCAAGAAGAGGGGAAAATAGCATGGGCACGTGAAGAATCATACGGAACAGAAGCATGGTATGGATTTGACAACTCCGAAGGTGCTTTGCCTGACGGCTCAGTAGTATCGGTTAGATGGCTAAACAAAAATGACGGACAAGAATACTACGAAATGCTAGAAAAAGCGTCTCAGGGCTTAAAATCTTTAGGAATAGTCGCAGAAGACGAAAAAGTTTGGATTTTTGATCTTAATGCCTACAAAAAAGTCGAAAAAGATGGCAAAGTTACTTGGGACAAAATAGAAGATTTTAAAAATAAAACAGTAAAAGTTTATATCGAACTCGGTGACGACTGGGATATGAATGATATAAGCGCCATTTACGTTGATGATAATAATAAAGTTACAACATGGGATAAAACAATCGAAGTCAAAGAAATAAATGGTGTATACAAGCGTTTTGCAGTTTTAAATCTCAAGCATTTTTCAGCACATATTGTATATGATGAGAAAAAAGCAATTGATATTATAGAAAAATTAAATCAAGTCGGAGAAGATGCCAAGGCAGAATATTTAAAAAATAATCCTAACGCAAAACCTGAAGAACTAAACAAGATTGCCGAAGACGCAGTAACAAAAGCTTACAACGAACTATCTGAAGAAGACAGAGAGCAAATCGAAGAATATATGAAAAGATTGTTGGGCCAAGGCGACGCCGCACCGACGCCATCTGATAACAAAACTACACCGGAAGATAATGCTGCACCTGCAGCAGACAAAAGCAGTTCAGGTAGCTCAAGCAAATCTAGTAGTTCAAGTAGCAGTTCTTCATCAAAAGTAAAAACTGGCAAAGATGAGACTTTATTAGCATTATTGTTATTACTTTCCAGCGGCGGAGCATTATCACTAAATTTAGCCATGAGAAAAAAATATTTTAATATATAATTTTATAAATTTAAAAACTAGTCTCTATAATATCAGAGACTGGTTTTTGTTTATGCATGCATGAAAAAAATGTATAAACCCGTTTTGACTCAGGTCCAATTTTTTATGTATAATACGATAGATAAAGAATTTGTAGGAGAATTTTGTGAATAGCAAAAATAAAAAAATAGTTTTGACGGGTGATCGTCCGACTGGACGTTTGCATCTTGGGCATTATATAGGCTCTCTTAAACGTCGCGTGGAATTGCAAAATTCCGGTGAATTCGACGAGATTAATATTTTAATCGCAGACGACCAAGCTTTAACTGATAATTATGATAATCCTGAAAAAATTCGCAAAAATATTATAAATATAGTATTAGATTATTTATCTGTTGGTATAAATCCTGAAAAAGTAAATATATGTATTCAATCTTGCTTGCCGGCACTTCATAGTCTTACTTTTTATTACATGAATTTGGTAACTACTGCTAGACTTTCACGAAATCCGACTGTAAAAGCCGAAATCCAAATGCGAGGTTTTGCAAATGAAGGACTTCCTGCTGGTTTTTTCGCATATCCTGTTTCTCAGGCCGCTGATATTACAGCATTTAATGCAAATATTATACCTGTCGGTGAGGACCAGTTGCCTATGATAGAACAAACTCGCGAAATCGTTGAAAAATTTAATAAAATATACGGTGAGACTTTGGTTATGCCTGTTGCAGTAATTCCGAAAAATGAATCGCAGCGCCGTTTGCCCGGAGTCGACGGCAAAGCCAAAATGAGTAAATCACTCGGTAATTGTATTTATCTTTCAGATGATTACGAAACTGTTAAAAATCAAGTTAACGGTAAAATGTTCACTGACCCTATGCATTTAAAAATAAGTGACCCTGGTCACACTGAAAATAATATTGTATTTGCTTATTTAGATGCGTTTTGCACTGACGAGTATTTTGCCGAATACTTACCTGAATACTCAAATCTTGAAGAAATGAAAGAGCACTACAGACGTGGCGGCTTGGGGGACGGAGTTTGCAAAAAATTTTTAATTAAAATTCTAGAAGAAATTCTTTCACCAATTCGTGCTGAACGCAAAAAATGGGAATCAGATATTAACACCATATATGACATTCTTGCCCACGGAAATTCTAAAGCACGTAAAATCACGGACGAAACTTTAGAAAAAGTTAAAAACGCCATGCAAATTAATTATTTTAATAATTTGTACTAAGCCTATAAGATTTAAATTATTGCTAGAATTGAGTAAAAACTTTCACTACAGTAGTGCCAGAAAAAATATCTTATGAAAAACTAAATTTTTAATTATTTTTATCTTCTCAAAACATTACAACTCTTCGGTAAAAACCGAAGAGCTTTAAAAAACTCACTCAAACACACTCAAACCAACTACTATTCTAATTCCTGTAGCGCCTTTAACAAATCGCCCTCAATATAATTACTAGTTTTATTGCAACCTGCATTATAATTCATTATGTTTCTTAACTGAGAAATTAACATAAGAGCGCCTTTCTCATACTCCGTGATATTACTAACTCTGCATGCTAACACCTTCTTTTTAGCATCAGCAAAATTATGGCAACAAAGATACCATATATCATCATCGGAAAATCTTTCTTCGCTTAATCCAATTTTTCTAGCTATAGGGGCAAGGAAACAATAAACCTTATGATTGTCACCACCATTTTTAGCATGCTTAGGATTTTTTTGGTACTTTAACGTTTCTTTTGTAACGTCCGCTAACTTCGCTGTTTCCACCAAAATTTTGATAGCAAACTCCTTTGCCAGTTTTTTATCATCAGGCTTTCCTTTCCCATAATCTAATGCCAAGTTTGAAATCCCCTTGCATATTTCTTCAGACGTCTTATCGTCTTCCTTATCCTTATCTTTATCCTTATCTTTCTTCTCATCATCCTGCTTGCCTTTGACCAAACCAAAGGCCTTTGCAATACTAGGCATTTTTGTATTCTTACCAGCTGTATCCGCTAAAGTTTCGTACATCGCTCCAGCGAACAAAGCACCACCTATACCAAGTCCAACTTTTTTACCAACGGTCATATTTGAAAAAAAGTTTTTCTGCGCGCTGACCTTAGTGCCCCCTGCAGGCTTTCCTTTTGCCATAGAAACCTTACCAGCACCAAAAAGCGAAGCAATTCCCATTGCCAAAGCAATTCGCTTCTTTCCGTCTCTAAAATGTGACATAAACACCACTCCTTCAATGTAAAATTCATATCTTATAACACAAAGATATGTTGGTGACCATTATATAACTTCAAAAAGAAAATGTCAACAGATTTTTGCCATGGGTTACTAATTTTTTTACTTTTTCTATTCTGTCATTAATTTCTGTATTTTTGTATAATTTGACTATGGAGGCGATGTATTTGAAAAAAATATTCGGTACTGACGGTGTGAGAGGCGTTGCGATTTCTGAACTTACTGTTGATCTTGCAATGAAAATAGGAAAAGCAACGGCATGTTTGTTTGCTCCAGACGGAGGTAAAATTTTAATCGGAAAAGATACTCGAATTTCGTCTTCGAGTCTAGAAGCTGCAATCGCAGCAGGTATAACTTCGTGCGGTGCTGATGCTATTTTACTAGGTGTTGTTCCTACTCCTGCAGTTGCTTATTTAACAAAAATTAGTAATTCTAATGCTGGGATAGTAATTTCAGCTTCGCATAATTCTTTTGAATTTAATGGCATAAAAATTTTTAATAATCAAGGCTTTAAAATAAGTAATCTTGAACAAGATAAAATAGAAAATTTAATTTTAAATAATTTTAAAAATATCGAATATTGTAAGCCAGAAAATATCGGTAATATTAAACAAGATAAATATTTTGTGTCTAGGTATATAAAATATTTAAAGAAATTGTTGCGTTCGTTAAATTTAAAAGTCGTTTTTGATTTTGCAAACGGTGCAGCATGTTATTGTGCTATGAAAGTTTTTAGCGAAATGAATCATTGCGAATTCTTAAACGAATCTCCGGACGGAATAAATATTAATAAAAATTGCGGTTCTACGAATTTGTCTTCTTTGTCGCACTATGTAGTCAAAAACAGTTTTGATTTGGGCATAGCTTTTGACGGCGATGCCGATAGGTGCTTAGCAGTCGATAAAAACGGAGAAATTATCGACGGAGACCATATAATTGCTGCTGCTGCGCTTAATATGAAAAAAAATTCCGAACTTGATTCGAATGCTGTCGTAGGCACTATAATGTCTAACATGGGATTTGAAAATTTTCTAAAAGAAAATGAAATTAATTTTATAAGAGCACAAATCGGCGACAGATTTGTAGCAGAAGAAATGAAAAAATCAGGCGCTTTAATCGGCGGTGAGCAATCAGGGCATGTTATTTTTTCAAAATATTCGACTACCGGTGATGCCATTTTGACTGCTATAATGCTTATTAATTTAATTTCTCAGGAAAAAGATTCAAGTGAAATTTCAAAACTTTTCAAGCCATATCCGCAATTTATAAAAAATATAAAAATTTCGCAAGGAAATAATATTCTTGAAACGAATAATTTTAAAGAATTAATTAAAAAAATCGAAAATATTCTTTCAGATTCCGGTAGAGTTTTCTGTCGCAAATCAGGTACGGAGCCACTAATAAGAATTATGTGCGAATCTAGTAATTTAAATAATTTAGAAAGAGCCGAGCAAGAGATTAATAAATTTATTTCTTATATTTAATTCATGTTTTTGAAATTTTTTCCGGTGAAACTGATTGAATTTAGGGGTGAAAATTGAATTCAAGTATAAAATTAAAATCTAAAATCGAAAACTGGAAGATTTTGAGCCAATTTATCGAGTCTTTTTTGAAAAAATATTATTGCAATAAAAATTTTGTTTACGAATTTTTATTATCTTGCGAAGAAATATTTGTAAATATCTGTTTTTATGCTTATAAAAACTCAGAAGGCGAGATATCTGTCGATATTTATTTGATAAAAAATTATATAAAAATCGTTTTTTTTGATAACGGTATAAAATTTGACCCTACGAAATTTGAAAATAAAAATATAAATAGTAAAATATATAACAGAAAACCCGGCGGCCTTGGTATATTTTTGGTAAAAAAGTTTATGAACAGTATGAAATATGCCAGAAAAGATAACAAAAATATTCTTGTTATGACTAAAAAACTTGGTAGGTGATTATTATGGATAACAGACTTACGTTTGAATTAAAAAATACAGATGGCTTGACTACTCTTTATTTAATTGGCAAAGTCGACACTCTTGGTGCGAGAATTTTTGAGAAAAAAATCAAAGAAGTTCTTGCGCAGGATATTAAAAATTTAAAATTTAATTTTAAAGGCGTTGAATATTTAAGCAGCTCTGGGCTTAGAATAATACTTTATACAAAAAAAGAAATGCAAAAGCGCAATCCGGATTCTGAATTAATTATCGAAGACCCTCAAAAACAAGTCGTAGATGTTCTTAGTATGACCGGGTTTTTGGACGAAGTAGTGGAGGTTGAATATACTGGAGACAAAAATATTTCTGGATAATGCTTCGACAACAAAGCCTCTTGGGAGCGTGATAGAATCAATGGGGGAGGCGATGCGAGAATTTTATGGCAACGCTTCGTCTTTTCACAAGTTGGGAATAATTTCTGAAAAAATTATAAGAGAAACTAAAAATTATATTCTTGAATTTTTGGGTGATATTGACGGTAATTTTTATTTTACTTCGGGCGGCACAGAATCTAATAATCTGGCGATTTTTGGTGCTAATAATATAAAAAATCTTAAAATTATTTTGAGTTCTGCGATTGAGCACGCTTCGGTGTATAATTCTATTAAATATTTAGAAAATTCAGGAGTTAAAACAAAATATTTAATTCCGGATAGTAATTTTGAAATCTCAGAACAAGAACTTGAAAATTTAATATCAAGCAATACTGATTTTATAAGCATTATGCATGTTAATAACGAAACCGGAATGATTTTGCCTATAGAAAAAATATCTGAGATTAAAAATAAAAAGTGCCCAAATGCGATTTTTCACGTAGACGCCGTACAAAGCTTTGGAAAAATTTTTATAGACGTAAAAAAACTTGGTATTGATTTATTAAGTATAAGTGCGCATAAAATTCATGGGCCAAAAGGCATAGGTGGGCTTTATGCTTCAAAAAAAATAAATTTACACCCAATCTTGTTTGGTGGCAAACAGCAAAATAAGATTCGCCCCGGGACTGAACCTGTTGAGCTTATATCCGGATTTAAAACAGCTGTAAAATATGCAAGTTTAAATATTCAAAAAAATTATGAATATATAAAAAAAATTAATAATTATGCACGAGAAAAATTTTCAAAAATTAACGGAATTATTATTAATTCTCCTGATAGTGCTTCGCCTTATATATTAAATATTTCTGTTTTGGGAATTAAATCTGAGATTTTACTTAATTTTCTTTCTGAAAATAATATTTTTGTTTCGAGTTCATCGGCGTGCACCGGAAATTCAAAGAGTCATGTCTTGACGGCTGTGAATTTACCTGAAAATCGAATTGAAAGTGCAATAAGAATAAGTTTTTCGATTTTTAATTCTGTGCAAGATATTAATAAATTATGCGAGTTTATAAAAAAAGCCCAAGACAATCTAATAATTTGAAGTTGAAGTAGGAGTTCGAGTGGAAAGAGAAATTTTAATAAAATTCGGCGAAATTTTTTTAAAAGGCGAAAATAAAGAAAAATTCGAAAAAGCTCTTTTTGATAATATAAATCAAAAAATAAATAAATTCGGAATTTTTAATATAAAAAAAATGGGCTCTGTTTTTGCTGTAAGTGGCGAAAATACTGAAAAAATTTTGAGTATAATTAAAAAAATTTTCGGAATTTCTTCGATTTCTTATGCTTATAAAACTAGTAAAAATATTGAAGAAATTAAAAACACAGCCGAAGAAGAAATAGAAACAAAAATAAAAAATAAAAATATTAAGTCTTTTAAAATCGAAGCCAAAAGAACAGATAAAAGTTTTTATTTGAATTCGCTCGAAATTTGCACAAAAATCGGCGAGTTTATATTAAAAAAATTTAATCTAAAAGTCGACGTTCATAATCCTGATTTGATTATAAAAATCGAAATAAGAAATTGTGCTTATATTTATTCAGAAAAAATTCCGGGCGCCGGAGGCTTGCCTGTAGGCACAAGTGGACTTGGCACTGTTATGATTTCCGGCGGAATTGACAGTCCTGTAGCTACTTTTATGATGGCAAAACGAGGCTTAAAAATTAATGCTGTGCACTTTTCTACACCGCCTTACACAAGCGAGCGTTCAGTAGATAAAGTTAAAAGAATTCTTAAAAAAATTTCTGAATATTCTGGAACTATAAAATTTTTTAATATTAATTTTAGTGAAATTCAAAAAAAGATAAAAAAATTATGTGCCGAAGATTTAGTGACTATAATTTCCAGGCGATTTATGAGTAAAATTTCACAAAAAATCGCAGTTTCAGAAAAGAGTTCGTGTTTAATAACCGGAGAAAGTTTGGGTCAAGTTGCAAGTCAGACTGTTAGTGCTATAAATTGCACGTCTCATGATATTTTTCTTCCGGTTTTTAGGCCACTGATAGGCTTTGACAAATCAGAAATAATAAATATTTCCAAAAAAATAGGCACTTTTGAAATTTCTATCGAAGATTTTGAAGACTGTTGTTCGATTTTTAGTCCCAAAAGACCAAAAATTAATCCTGTTTTGAGATTTGTACAAAATAGCGAATTAAAAATTAAAAATCAAGACGAATTAATAGAAAATGCAATAAAAAATTGCGAAATTTGTGAGATAAATTAATATGCAAATTTTTAATATAGACGTAATGACTTTATTTCCTGAAATATTTAGCTTGACGATGCAAATCGGGATAATAGGACGAGCGATAAAAAATAATATAATAAATTTAAAATGCCATCAGATACGTGATTTTGCAAAAAATAAGCATAGAAGAGTAGATGATTATCCGTTTGGCGGCGGCGAAGGCATGATTATGATGGCAGAGCCGATATTTCAGACTTTCGAACATATAAAAATTGCAAGACAAAAAACGCCGTATTTAATCATGATGTCACCAAAAGGTAAAGTTTTAAATCAAGAAATAATAAACAGAATTAGAAATTTTCAGGATATAGCAATTTTATGCGGCAGATACGAAGGCATTGACCAGAGATTAATAGACGAAATAGTTGACGAAGAAATTTCGATTGGGAATTATGTTCTAACCGGCGGAGAGCTCCCGGCATTAGTTTTTTTAGATACTATTATCAGAACTCTGCCCGGAGTACTTTCGTCAGAAAATTCTTTTAAACACGAGAGTTATTATAATAACACGCTTGAGCACCCGCAATATACACGGCCTCAAATTTGGCACAACAAAAAAGTGCCCGAAGTTTTACTTTCGGGCAATCACAAAGAAATTAAAAATTGGAAAAAACAAAAATCTAAGAACATTGATTGAATTTGTCAGAATTTTAAAAGTCCGATTTAATAGCTAATCTTCATCGCTATATTGATATTCTTCTTCTTTGTCAGAATCTTCATTACTTCGCTCGTAGTAGCTTCGACCTTCAATATAATCTCTTTCTTCATAATCTGAATTGGCTTCATAATAATCATATTCTGAATCGGAATTATTATCCATTTTTGATTTATCATCCAAATATTTCTTATATTCTGCCAAATCTATAGATTTTAATTCATATTCTAAAGTGTTTAAATTTTGTACACCTAAGTTTGAATCCTTTACAGTATTTGAATTTATATCAGCAAAAGTACCCTTACCACGGCAGTTTGGGCAACTGTCGTTTTGTTTTAACCACTTTTCAATGCATCGCTTACAAAACAAATACCTACATTCTACACAATAACGCATTTGTTTTAAGTATATAGTGTTTGTATACAAGCATATTGGGCAAAGATATGCATCGTTAGTTTCCAATGGTCGTGGTTTCATTTCACGTATTTTTTTTAAACCACATTCACGACACAAATAATATTTATCATCGCCGATGGTAAGAAGATACGGCCGATTAATTTTATTTGAGCAACCGGTTTGGCAATCAACAAAAGAAAACTTTTCTTGATATTCCATGGAATAAACACTAGAACTAAAAAAACATCCAAAAAATAATGAACTCAAACTGTAAGCGAAAAATCTAGAAAAAGCCATAAAAACAACTCCTAATATATGTAAAATACATAAGCAAACATAAAATTTACTTATGATTTAATTATAAAATATGAAAATTAAAAATTCAATACTTTTAGAAAAAAATATTCAAAAAATTACCCGAAATTTTACTCTCGGGCAATCATAAATAAATTAAAAACTGGAAAAAACGAACTAGCTTTAAATTAGATTAAAAAAGCATGATAATTTTTATTTTAATGGTATTCAAATCCCTGACTGTGCGAGCAAATATTTTAATTAATTTTATCTAAATTTTTATAAAATTCTTTAAGCAAAATTTTGAAATTTTCTTTTATCTCGGGTGATTCATTGCAACGTGTATCGAAGCTTTAAGAACTCCTAATTTATTGCCGATATCGTATCTTATTCCGGCAAATTTACAGAAAATTATAAATTTTTGTCCTACTAATGTTTGACAAAACAAAAAGATTGTGATACACTGGCGTTACTACGTTCTGGAGTTTGAAAGAACTTAAAGTTATTAATTAAAGGAGGAATTCTTATGAAAAAGTTTGGCAAGCGCAATATTGCAGCTACATTGGCATTTGCGTCACTCTTATCTCATAATCCAAAATCTTTGGCTTTGACCAAAGGACAAAAAACTGCAGTTGCGGTAGCAGGAGTATTAGGAGGCAGCGCAATTGTTGCTACTGCTTGTTATTTAATTTTCGGTAAAAGTAAAAAGCCCATAGTCGAAAATGTGACAAAAGAAGGAATACAGGAAGAGCTTAGAAAATTAAAAATCAAAGTTGACTCTGAATATTTGCAAAAAAATTACAGTGGTAATTTTGATTTGAGTGAAAAAGGCAAAATGTTTATATCAAATCCTATCTTTGATACTAATACGGAAAATGTAAATGCAGGCACTCTTTGCCAGTACTTGAAAGAATTATGCGAGAAAACAGGAATTGTGAAAGGTATAGATTTAGGTACTAGGCCGTCCGACGGTGAGGAGAATGGCGGTGGGGAGTATGATAACATGGATGATGGTTGGCAACAATCGGCATGGCAGTATTTTTTTGTCGAAAACAGGAATTATACTAATTCTAATATGTACCAGGATAATGGTGTTAGTGAATATCATAGACAACTTTTAGCTAAATGTATTTTAATTATGTACCAGCACATAAATGATCCAAAATGGCAGGGTATTATAAGTAGCGTTATATTCAATTTATCTTCGCATGGTGGGCATTGTGATTGGCGTACTGTTTCTTTGATTTATTCGTCATATCGTTTTTTGTTGAAATTTTTACATGAGGGAGAAATTTCAGATCCTAATGTTAATCCTATGGACCGAGAATTTGCTTTTTTTAAAGAAGCGATGGTTGGTGATCTAGTGCCAATGTTTTTGGAGTATTTAAGGAAAAAACGGATTGCAAGAAATGGGCGAGAAGGTAATGATCCAGAATACTTACAGTCGGTTAACAATGCCATACTAGGATTTGAATTTCTTATCGGAATACCAGTAGATGGATTGTGCAGTCGAGCAAGACGACGTGGTGGACAAGCTTTTGACTTGATGTTTAAATACGAAAATTTAGCCGAAGTATCACACAACATGGCAGACTCACTTAACAAAAATAAATTTTTTGGATTATTAAATGAAACCAGTATTTCTTTTGAAGAGTTTTGTGAATATACTATGAAAACTAAAAAACAAATAAAAGAAATGCTTGACAAGATTTGGGGTGATGATGACGATGTAAACAAAGAACTTAGAGAGTGGGTTAGAGGCAAACTTAAACTGGGAGCACAACAAATTGTTGAAAAATTGGTAAATATCTTTTACGTTGATGGATTAGATAAGCCTTGGGGTGTTGCGTGGATATTGTGCTGTATTAAGAACGGCTATCTAGTGCCAAAGGAAGCTTAATTTTTGTTTGGAATTTTTACACTGCTTTTAATTTTAGCAAGACAAACTTTCTCTGGCATTGCCAGAGAGAATGTTTTAGTTAATTTTATCCAAATTTTCATAAAATTCTTTAAGTAAAATTTTAAAATTTTCTTTTATTTCAGGGTGATTTATTGCAACGTGCATTGAAGCTTTAAGAGCTCCTAATTTATTGCCGATATCGTGTCTTATTCCGTCAAATTCGTAGGCAATCATAGAGTATTTATTTGCAAGTTTTTTCATTGCGTCTGTTAACTGAATTTCGTTGCCTCTTCCGGGCGGAGTATTTTCTAAAATTTCAAATATCTCAGGGGTCAAAATACATCTGCCGAGTATTGCATAATTCGACATAATTTGATTTTTTTTAGGTTTTTCTATCATATCAGTGCACTTGAAAACTCTTTCTCTGATTTTTTGTGCTTTAATCGAACTATATTTTAAAATTAATTCTTCAGGGACTTTTTGAACTCCGATAACGCATTTTTTAAATTCATAAAAGAGCTCAATCATGTGCTTGCAAACCGGAGTTTTGCTAATTATTACATCGTCGCCGTATAAAACTGCAAAAGATTCGTTGCCTACAAAAGATTTTGATTGTAATATAGCATGCCCCAGACCTTTGGGCTCTTTTTGACGAATAAAATATATATTTGCCATGTATGAAATTTCTTTTATAGATTTCAAAAATTCGTTTTTATTTTGTTTATAAAGCGCTTCTTCGAGTTCAGGAACTCTATCAAAATGGTCTTCGATGATATCTTTTCCACGATTTGTTATAATTAAAATATCAGTAATTCCCGAGGCCACTGCTTCTTCGACTATGTATTGTATCGCAGGCTTGTCGACTATCGGGAACATTTCTTTGGGCATTGCTTTTGTTGCTGGCAAAACTCGTGTGCCGAGTCCTGCCGCAGGAATAACTGCTTTTGTTATTTTCATTTTGATACTTCCAGTTTTAATTTTAATTTTAAATTTAATTTTAGAGCTTTTATGGAACTTAATAAATCAGAAAGAATTTTATTTTCAATATTTTTATTATTGTCTTCTTTGATAATATTATATAATATTTTTTATATTCCAGCACTTCCCAGTGCTGATATTATCAAAAAAGAGATTATTATTCAAGACGACGAAAGCGAAAATAATAAAATTTCAGGTGCTATTAATATAAATTCTGCGCAAATCGAAGATTTAAAAAAAATTCCCGGAGTTGGTGAGGCTACTGCGAAAAAAATAATAGAATATCGCGAACAAAACGGCGGATTTTTATCAAAAGAAGAAATAATGAACGTGAGTGGCATAGGCAAGAAAAAATTTGAAAATATAAAAGATTATATAAAAATTAAGTAAATAGAGTAATGATAAATTATAATTTTAGACGGAGTAATATGCAAGACTTAAAAAATTTAAAAAGCGGCTCTGATATCAGAGGCATTGCGATAGGCGAGAATATAAATCTCACAAACGATGCAGTCAAAAGCATTGCGATGGCTTTTGTAAAATTTTTAGAAAAAAAAAAGAATATAGAAATAAAAAATCAAACTATTGCCGTCGGGCATGATTCAAGACTTTCTGGCGAAAGACTAACAGATATATTCATAAACGGACTTGTTTTATCTGGAGCAAATGTTTATTACTGCGGCTTATGTTCTACTCCTGCAATGTCTATGGCGCCAAAAATATTGTCTTGCTCGGCTTCTGTAGAAATTACTGCCAGTCATCATCCAAAAGAATATAACGGCTTTAAATTTTTTGATTCTAACGGCGGCCTTTCTCAAGAAAATATAGAAGAAATTTTAAATATTGCTTCGAATGAATTTTATCCTAAGTTTTCTAGTCAAGGCACAGTTCGTAATCTGGATCTCATGAAAAAATATTCTGAGATTTTAAGAAATATGATAAAAAAAGAATTTAACGAAAAATTGCCACTAAAGAATTTAAAAATAGTAATAGATGCCTCAAACGGAGCAGGCGGTTTTTTTGCCGATATTTTGCAAAAACTGGGCGCAGATATTTCCGGGAGTTCGCTTTTAAATCCCGACGGTAATTTCCCAGTACATGCTCCTAATCCTGAAAATTCTGAGTCAATAAATTATTTAAAAAAAATTTCTATAGAAAATAAAGCAGATTTAGGCATAATATTTGATTCTGACGTTGATAGATGCTTTTTTATTGACGAGAATGGCAAGAATATAACAAAAAACAGACTTATCGCATTAGTATCAAAACTTGTTCTAAAAGAACACCCTGGGTCTGTTATAATTACGGATTCTGTGACTTCTGATAATTTAAAAAATTTTATTGAAAAAAACGGCGGATATCAGTTTAGAGAGAAGCGCGGATATAATAATATAATAAGCGCTGCGAGAATTATGAATAAAGACGAAAAAATTTGCTTTTTAGCGATAGAAACTTCGGGGCATGCGGCTTTTGAAGAAAATAATTTCAAAGACGACGGCGCTTATTTAGCGGCAAAAATTATAATAAAACTTGCAAAACTAAAAAAACAAAACAAAAAATTATCTGATGAAATTTCTGATTTTCAAGACGCCAAAGAAGCTAAAGAAATAAGAATCCCGCTTGAAAATAAAGATCAAATCGAAAAAAATCTTAAAAATTTCAAAGATAATTACAAAAAAATTTTAGGCTGTAGTTTAGACGAAGACACTCCCGAAGGAGTGCGTTTGAATTTTAATTTAAAAAACAGAAAAGGCTGGTGCTTATTAAGACCTAGTGCTCATGATATGAGTTTGGTTTTAAATATCGAAAGCGATACAGATGGCGGAATGCAAAAAATTTTGCAGGATATTTCAATTTTTGATGTCGTTAAGTAATTAAAAAATTTTTACCGGTGGCGTCTAGGTATTGCCAAAATGAATAGAAGTGATGAAAATTCATAGAACATTATCTTCATGTATAAATAAATGTAGTAAAAGAACCAAATCACTTTCTCCGGCGTTGCCGGAGAAAATATCTATCTTTTTTAGCAATGCCGTTGAACG
>JAGBNX010000017.1 GCA_017634155.1 Clostridia bacterium
AAATTATACTTACATCTCTTGCACCGATATCTTTGTTTATTTTTTACTATTCCATTCTTTGTACATTCTCTTCCATAACATTTTGGACATATCTTTCCGTTTTCCATTTTTCGCTCCATGTTTTATTTCCTGAATATTTTTCCTTTTTCTATATATTTTTTCAATACCCTTTCAAAATAGGCAATTTTTTTATGAATTATTTATTTGAACAATCCACCACAACGCCAAGGAGAAAATTATTTTGTATTCTCATGTCTAATTTTCGCATTTAAATTTAGCTATGTTTTTCATGCTTATTATATTGTCGAATGTACAATTTTTTTATCTTCGCTTTTGCTTATCGATACTTTTGTTACTCTTCGATTAGATACTTCGGTTACTATAAATTTATAAGGCTCTAAGATTACAAATTCGTCTTTTTCAGGGACTTTCCCGAGTTTATCGCTGATAAATCCTGCAATCGTGTCATAATCTCCGTCGGGAATTTTTGACTTAAGAGTCTCGGCAATTTCGTCTATTGGAGTAGAACCATCGACGACGAAACTGCCTTCGCTTATCTTATGAATTTCTTCTTTCTCATTATCATATTCGTCTTGAATATTACCTAAAATGGATTCGACCAAATCTTCGATTGTAACAAGACCTTCGGTGCCGCCGTATTCATCAACAACGATTGCTATATGACGCTTACTGGAAGTAAACTCGGCAAAAAGTTCATCACAGCGTTTGGTAGCTGGAACAAATATCGGCTGCCTTACTAAGTCCATAATTTTAAAACCGTACGGAATTTCTTGATTAATAAATTTTAAAGCGTCTTTTATATAAAGCATGCCAGAAATATGATCAATATCGCCACTGTAAACCGGCAAACGAGAACGCCCTTCTTTCATAGCCAAGTCTATAACTTGATTTAAACTCATTTCAGAACTTACGGCCGTTATATCGACTCTGTGCGTCATGACTTCGCTCACAGGAGTATTATCAAAATCGAAAACTTTACTAATAATGGACTTAGCTTTATCTTCAATTAAGCCTTTTTCTTGACCGGCGTCGACCATCATAAGAATTTCTTCTTCTGTGACTGTTTCTTCGTTTTTATTGGGGTCAACCCCAAAACAGCGCACGATCAAATCAGACGATAAAGACAAAAATTTTATAAAAGGCTTAAAAATTTTAGAGAATACAAGTAAAATACCAGCGATTTTGAATGAAACTTTTTCTGGGTTCTGCATGGCAATTTTTTTCGGTACAAGTTCGCCAAACACCAATGAAAAATAAGATAAAATAAAAGTTATTACGATAGTGGCAACACTTGCAAGCATTTTTTCAGGAACTGGCAAAAACTTAAGCGATTCAGCCAAAGGATCTGCGAAACTTTGTGACGCTGAAGCTGAAGTTAAAAACCCCGAAAACGTTATTCCGACCTGAATCGTAGCCAAAAAATCATTTGAATTGCTCAAAAGCTTTAGGACTCTCATAGCTTCAGTGTTACCTTGCGAAGAAAGCTTTTTTATTTTTTTGTCGTTAACTGTCACAACAGCAATCTCAGAAAGTGCAAAAAATGCATTTAATAATATCAGAAGAGCTAAAATTAATAAGTGAACCGTCAAAATATCCTCACTTTTTCCACAAACCTTTCGCAATTGAGTGTAAAACAAAAACACATGGCTGTCAATAATTAGGTTATTCAGGCATTGCTAAATAAAGACAAACATTCTCTCCGGCGATGCCAGAGAAAATGTTTTAACAACACACTTAAAACAAATATTATTGTACTTTTTCAAAATAAAATTTTTGAGCCTTAGTACCATTAAGTTCCCAGCAACGGACATTTGTTCCTTCCTTGTTACTTCCAGATGCTACGTCCATAACAAAACCGTTGCATGCAGAAATCAAACTGTACGTCCCATCTTCCCATTTAATAATAACCCAATTTTGTGCGTCCGTGTCATTGGGAGTGTATTGCTGTATATTGGCTCCAACTTTTGTTGACGCACCACTAACGTCAATCATTTTATTTGAAGCTTCGCATTTAATACCATAGTATCCATCTTTTTTTTCAATATCAAACAGTTGGCTTAAACAATCAGCAGGCTTTCTTATGCACAGATTTCCACCGTTTTTATTTGACTTATCAATGTGCAAACGACTGACTCCGTCAATAGAACTTGTTATGCGATATTTACCGTTTTCAAGTATTGCCGCAAATGTCTTGTCTGTAGGTAACAAAAATAAAAAACTAAAAATAACACCTAAGGACTTTAAAAAATTCATATGTACTCCACAAAATTAAATTAAAAATCACGGCGGCCGCCGAGCTTCCATTATGGGTTATTACTATTTGAAAGTCAATAGATTTTTTTATTTGGCATTGCAAAAATATGTAATAAAATTAACTTTTGTGAATTAAAAATCAGATTTTTATAAAAACTCACCAAAAAATTGACTTTTTCAAATTTATAATATATGTATTATTTATAATAATTTAGTAGGCGGTGGTGATTTATATTTGTTCAAAAATTTGTTTTACGAGGTGATTTTTTGTGTACAAAAAAATAAATAAAAATTTTTTGCATTTTTTTGCGCTGATATTTTTGACTTTACTAATGCCGCTTTTCAAAATAAATAATTTAAACACAAAAATTTATGCAGAAGCCCGTCCAAAAGTTTCGGTTGTTGTGCCAGTTTATAAAGTCGAGCCTTATTTGAGAGAATGCATGGATAGTTTAGTTAATCAAACTTTAAATTTAAAAAAAGAAATGGAAATAATTTGTATTGATGACGGTTCTCCTGACAATTGCGGCAAAATTCTAGACGAATATAAGCAAAAATATAGCAATGTTAAAGTAATACACCAGAAAAATGGAGGCGTTCAAAAAGCCCGAAATGCAGGGCTTGATTCTGCAACAGGTGAATATATTGCTTTAGTAGATTCTGACGATTATGTCGAGCTTAAAACTTATGAGATCGCTTACAAATATGCCAAAAAAGACAATATTGACATATTAAATTTCAAAGCTAGAGTATTTCAAAATGGGAAAGATGATCAAATCAATAAAATTGATTTTTCTGATTCAAAGATTTTATCAAAAGAAGAGTATATAAACAGCGAAAATAAGTTTTGGGTCTGGGATAATTTATTTAAAAATGAAATTATTCAAAAAAACAAAATAAGATTCATTTCAGGTATTAAACCTGCGGATGATACGTGTTTCACTTATATGGCACTCGGCAGAGCTAATCGAATAAAATCAATTCCTGCCACTTTTTATAATTATAGAAAAATGCCTGGTACTCTTTCATGTATGACTGGTGAAGACGCGTACAGAAATAGTTATAAGATGTTCAAATATATTTGTGACGACTGGAGAAAAAACGGAAATTTTAAGAATAATGAGCACAATTTAATTACTCTTATAATCCGTTGGAGCCAAATGTTTGGTAGTACACATTTAAAATATGCCCAAGAGATTTTAGATTCGTTTGGAACAGGAACTTTAAGTACTGTGAATTTAAGAAAATGCCCGGAATATATTCAAAACGAAATAAAAAAACTAAAATTTTCAGCTTATTGCAGTAAAAATCCGCCGTTAAAAGACGGTATTTATTATATATCAAGTGCTGTTAATAAATATAAAAGTTGTTTGGATATTTGCGGAGCGTCAAAAGAAGACGGTGCAAATCTTAATTTATGGCAAAAAAATGAGACTCAAGCACAAAAATTTGAAATTAAAATGCAAAAGGGCGGTTATTATACTATAAAAGCATTATGTTCTGACAAAATGCTGGATGTTAAAGATGCCTCGCAAAAAATTGGCACCAATATACAGCAATATAAAAATAACGGCAATCAAGCTCAATACTGGTATATTATTCCTGATTTTAGACATGACGGAAGTTTTAAAATAATTTCAGTGTGTAATCTTTTAGCGATGGACGTAGAAAACGCTAAAAATAAAAATGGAACTAATATTCGCTGCTGGGAGATAAATAACTCAAAAGCCCAAAAATTTAAATTTGAAAAAGCAGCTTAATATTATAATATTTTAAAATAAAATCAGTAATAAAATTGAATAAATATTCTCTTTGGTGATGCCGAAGAGAATACTCTTTTTACTGATATTGCAAAAAGATGAAAGTTCTAGAACTTGACGGAACGTTTATAAATTTCAAAAAAAATTTATGGTTTTGGAAAGCTGTAAATCGAAAGACTAAAAAACTTGTTGGTTTTTTAGTAGGTGATAGAAGTTCTGAAAGTTTTGGATAATTTTTGAATATTTTTCAAAAAAATATTGATTTATTTAATTTGTTTGCTTAGAATGCTCCCAGGTAGCTGCCAAGTTTTTAAATTTAATTTTTGGGGTGTACATATGAGTTTTTTTAAATTTTCTAAATTTTCAAAGTTTTTAAGTACTTGTTTTGCTTTTAGTTTCTTGTTTTCTGGATCTCAAACCTACAGTATGGAATCTAGGAATCTTGGGAATCGTATGAATCTTGACATGT
>JAGBNX010000002.1 GCA_017634155.1 Clostridia bacterium
ACATTTCGTCAAGCTCCAAAATATCTACTTTTTCACTTTTTTTAGGAATTTTTTGAATTTTCGAAGCTAATTGCCTAACCCAATTAATAACAGACATATGACTTACGTGAATAAGTCTTTCTATTCTTCTGAAACCATTCCTTTCAAGATAAAGTTTAATAGCTTTTTGCCTAATTTCATCTGAATATTTCCAACAAGTAGATTTGGACATATCTTTTCGTTTTCTATTTTTCACTCCATGTTTTATTTCCTGAATATTTTTTCATTTTCTATATATTTTGTCAATACCTTCGAAAGAAGTCTACTGACAAAATTATATATATTATATATAATGGAGTTTATAATTATATTGAGGGGGGTTAAAAATTAGTTTAGGCGCAGGTCTAGCAGCGTTATCAACATACGCTCTGGCTACCAATGACTCACCAATTAAAGCCGAAAATGCTATAAAGTGCCAAAAAATTGGTGGCGGAATTGTTTTAGGTATTTCCGCAGCATTGTTAGCCGGTGGTATAAATCAAATTTTAGAAGAAAGAAGAATTAGTAAATTAGAGAAAAAAATAAAATAATTTATCCAAAAGAAACATTAAACTTCTTTCGAAACTAGAGGACACAACATTTTCTCCGGCGGCGCCGGAGGACTTTTTCAGTACCATCATTACTTCTGAAAATAATATCTATTTTTTTATATAATGCTAAAGCATTTTGTACACAACAAAATATTAATTAATATTTTTCAAAACTAAATTTATATCTTCAATTTTAATTCTATCTTGTTTCATCGAATCGCGATATCTAATTGTAACAGTATTATTTTCCTGAGTTTCAAAATCAACGGTAATACAATAAGGGGTGCCGATTTCGTCTTGACGCCTGTAGCGCTTGCCTATAGAGCCCGATTCATCAAAATCAACAGAATATTTTTTCGAAAGTTTAGTATAAATATCAAAAGCCGACGAAGATAATTTTTTTGAAAGCGGCAAAACAGCAAATTTATACGGTGCAATATTTTTATCAAGTCTTAAAACTGCTCTTTTGTCGTCTCCTTCTAAATTTTCTTCGTCATAAGCATCGCAAAGAATTGCAAAAAATAATCTGTCGAGTCCCACCGAGGGCTCAATAACAAACGGAATATATTTTTCGTTTGATTCTGAATCAAAATACTCAAAAGACTTGCCGGAAAACTTTTGGTGCTGCGTTAAATCAAAATTCGTGCGATTTGCAATACCCCAAAGTTCGCCCCATCCAAACGGGAACAAAAATTCAATATCAGTTGTAGCTTTAGAATAATGCGATAATTCTTCTTTTTCATGATTTCTTTTACGCAAATTATTAATATTTAAACCAATTTTTTTAAGCCAATCAAAACAAAAATCATTCCAATATTTGAACCATTTTTCGTCTGTGCCGGGCTTACAAAAAAATTCAAGTTCCATTTGTTCAAATTCACGAATTCTAAACAAAAAATTTCCCGGAGTTATTTCGTTTCTAAAAGATTTGCCTACTTGAGCTATACCAAACGGAATCTTTTTTCGCGAGCTTCGCGCAACGTTCATGAAATTTACAAATATTCCCTGAGCAGTTTCGGGGCGCAAAAATATCTGATTTAAACTTTCTTCAGTAACCCCCTGAAACGTCTTGAACATTAAGTTAAATTGCCTAATAGGAGTAAAATCGCTCCCCCCACAATTCGGACATTTTATATTATTTTCTTTTATAAATTTTTCAGCTTGCTGTGTATTATTCGAGTTAAATTCAAGATTATTTTGTTCAATAAGTTTATCGGCACGAAATCTTAATTTGCAATTTTTACAATCAGTCAGCATATCAGAAAAGCCGTCAAGATGTCCCGAAGCTTTCCAAACTCTGGGATTCATCAATATTGCCGAATCAAGCAAGACGTTTTTATCTGATTCTAAAACAAAATTTTTAATCCAAAGATTTTTAATATTATTTTTCATAAGAGAACCCAGCGGCCCATAATCCCAAGTGTTGGCTAAGCCCCCGTAGACTTCAGAACCCTGAAAAATAAAGCCGCGAGATTTGCACAAATTTATTATAGAATCAATATTTTTTTTCTTATTTAACACAATAATACTCCAAATTTATTATTAAATTTTTGTACAAAATTATTTATCAGGAAGTGCAGAAACTGCAGGAAGTTCTTTGCCTTCCAAGAACATAAGTGAAGACCCACCTCCGGTTGAAATATGGTACATTTTGTCAGCAACACCTGCTTTATTAACAGCCGCCGCAACATCGCCACCACCTATAACAGTCTGAGCATCGAGATTTGCAAGTAATCTGGCAATTGAAAAAGTCCCCTCGGCGAAGCTTTGCCATTCAGAAACTCCTAACGGACCGTTCCAAACAACAGAACCTGCATTTTTAAGTTCGTCTGAGAAAAGCTTAATAGTTTTAGGACCAATATCAAGTCCCTGCCAGCCATCAGGAATTTTATCAGAATCGACAATCATAGTTTCAGTATCAGGTTTGTATTCTCTGCCGAGTTTGCAATCAACAGGTAATAATAATTTCACGCCTTTTTCTTTTGTGAGAGCCAAAATATCTTTAGCAAGACTTAACTTATTTTTTTCGCATATCGAATCTCCAATACTATAACCAAGCGCATTCATAAAAGTATAAGTCATTCCGCCGCCGATTATAAAAGTATTAACTTTATCTACAAGATGCTCGATAACACCGATTTTATCTGAAACTTTTGCGCCACCTAATATCGAAACCAAAGGTCTTTTCGGATTATTAATAACACTAGAAATCGTCTGAACTTCTTTTTGAATTAAAAACCCACAATACGACGGCAAAAATTTAGGAACTCCCACGAGAGAAGCGTGTTCTCTATGACAAACTCCAAAGCCGTCATTTACGTAAATATCAGCAAGCGAAGCAAGTTTTTTGGCAAATTCTTCGCTATTTTCTTCTTCGCCGATTTCAAATCTCAAATTTTCAAGAACACATACTTCGCCTTCTTTAAGAGAAGAAACCAAAGCTCTAGCACTTTCCCCTATAACGTCTGAAGCAAGTTTAACATTCATATTTAATTTTGACGCAAGGTAATCAACGGCTTTTTGTAGCGACATAGATTCGTCAAAAACGCCATGAGGCCTTCTAAAATGCGAACAGATTATAACTTTTGCATTTTTATTAATCAAAAATTTTATAGTTTCAAGACTCTCGTCTATTCTGCGAGTATCAGAAATTTTTCCGTTTTCGTCATATGGCACGTTAAAATCGCACCTGAGCAAAACTTTTTTGCCATCAACATGAGCATCACAAACACTACGTTTGTTCATAAAACATCTCTCCTTAAAATTAATAAATTCAAGTATATCACAAGTAAAATAAATTTTCAAATTCCGTATTTAGCATGGCATTGCTAAAAAAGATAGATATTTTCTCCGGCAACGCCGGAGAAAGTGATTTGGTTCTTTTACTACATTTATTTATACATGAAGATAATGTTCTATGAATTTTCATCACTTCTATTCATTTTGGCAATACCTTTAGCATTGCTAAACGAATATTATGAGTATCTTAGTATCAAAAAGTTAGTAATATAAGGTAAAATCAGCCTCTAGCATGGCTGGGAGAATGTCAAAAATTTATTGCTGTAAATAAAAAATGCTTATAAAAAAATAATTGCAAAGTAAAATCAAGAAATTAGATCTTAATTTTTTTACTTTACGATAAATTTCTTTAACTACGGATTTGCCTTCGCCTATATGATATGCAATAACACGTTTTGGAGTCTAGAATAAGCAGTCCATACGATTGCTCTTTTTTGTTTTTTTGAACATATCAAACATTGCTTTCAGAAATACTGAAAGTAAGTTTTTTTGAATAAATTATTTTATTTTTTTCTCTAATTTACTAATTTTTTTTAAAATTTATACATAATTTTGTCAAGTTTTCAAACTTTAATTATAGTTAAATAATATTTTACGAAAAGTATTTTAAAAAATTAAATTTTAAAAATTATAAAATTCAACTTTATTTCGTTGAATTTGCTAAAATATTTAAATTTTAAAACTCGCCGACTTCGATTGCCTGAACTTGATTTTTATCAGAATTCAAGAAAAATATCATAAAATAATTTCAAAAAATATATTAATATTTGTGCAAAGTTACAAAAATGATTTTTTCCGTATTTTTTTTTAATTTTTTTGTATTGACTTTTCTTTTTTTTGAATTACAATTAAAAATCAGATTGCAATCTGACTGATTAGTTTATCACTTTTGATAAACATCAGGATTTTAATTTTATAAAAATTTTAAAAAGGAGAAAAAATGAGTTTCAAAAATTCTAGACGCGCTAAATCAATTTTAGCTTCGCTTTTAGTTGCATCTAATTTTACAAATGTAGTTATTCAAAATGTTAAATGTATGGAAACTTCGTATCAAAATGCGGTGTCCGACATAGATACCGAAGATTTTAGATGCATAACCGATGGATTTGTGTTCGATGTACTTAATAGTTATATAAATTATAAACAAGAATTTAAAAATTGTGGTTGCAGTCCGACGATTAACGAAAAATTTTTAAATGACTTTGAATATTTAAATAAAAATGTATTTAAAAATAGTCTGATTCACGGTTTTGACACAAAAATTTTGAACAATAAAAGTATTATAACTAATTTTCATCCGTATCTTGTGGTGCATACGTTAAGGGCATTTTTTGATAAAAATATTAATATTAAAAAAGCATTTGCTTTTGCACACAGAAAAATTTCTAAACTTGCATTTTTATTGTATGATTTCGATAATACGAAAGAATACACAATGACAGAAAGAATTAGCGAAATGCTTACAAAAAATAAAAAACAAATAAATAATTATGGAAGTCAGCATTATATTAATAACAGAAGTTATGATGGGATACATGGAAGTGCTTCGAGTCTTGGATACTTGGGAACATTAGGGATAAATTGGAACGCCATAGGTTTTGATGAATATTCAAATAGCTCAAAATGTTGTCATATACTTGAAGTGATAAATGCAAATAACAGTCGATGTGTTACCACGAATGATTTATTATGGTACGGTTTGAATTTTAATAATAGACAAAATATCTGTAGTATCGTAAAAAAAACAGACGAATTAAGTTATGACGAAATTGATGGAATATTATACATGATTAAAGCAATCATTCACGAAATTGGGCATACAATATGTAAATATTTAGGACTTTTAGAAAAATTTATCGGGTGGAAAGAAACCGAGACTCCAATCAATTTGGCATCAGGTATAGGTACAGATGAAGATAGAGACAGCAACTCTTTGGCATTTAATTGGAATCATTATTACCATGATGAATTTTTAAAATTAAAAAATAATCACAAGAATGCTGGAATTGATGACAAAACTTTTGATATTTTAGCAAGATACAAAAAATCTTACAAACCTGCCCAAGAGTTCAAAAAAAATTATATTGACTATTACAGAAATTTATATGAAACATCTTCAAAAACTCGAGAAGAAGCAATAAAACTCTATGAATTGGAAAATAACGAAATGGGAAAATACGAGCCATCTGACGAAACTGAATATTTGGGTCATTCAGAATACGCGGCTACGTCAACTAATGAAGACATTGCCGAGGCCATTGCCTATGGAAGCATGCCTTCTTGGATAACTTTTAAGGGACATAAGGCAATGATAAAAAGTTATAATATCTACGCTAAAAAATTACTGGAACTTTACCGAACTTATTACGAAGAATATAAAAATCAAGCATTAAAATATATAAATGATTTTGATAAAGAGCAAGAAGAACAAAGAATGCAACGCTATAATAAACTTTTAAAAGACTTGAATAATTTATATAATGTAAAAAAATCATAAAATAGTTTTTTCAGAATTTTAAATCAGCCTCCGGTGTAGCCGGAGGTTTTGAATAATCAAAAAAATTTTAAAGCTTACCGACTTCGATTGCCTGAATTTGGCTTCTGTCAGAATTTAAGAAAAATCTTATAAAATAATTTTCAAAAATATATTTATCTGTAGGAATTAAATAATTATTATTTATATTTATTTTTAAAATCGAAAACGCTGATTTTTGATAATTTTTTAAATCATAATCGATAGAAACAAATGCTTGACCTAAAATATTTCGTCTTTCGATTACCGAAGAGTCTTTTTTGATTCCCATGAATTCATTTTTTGTTCCCAAAATTGCTCTTGTAAATATATACTCGCCGTCTTGATTTTCTTCAAAAATCATAGCACTGTCTATTTGAGAATATAAAAGAATTTTTTTGCCGTCTGAAATAATTTGCGAATTATATTGACCAAATTTTTCAACAAATAAATCTAAAGTTAGTCCGAAATTGCCCATATAATTTATCGCATTATCTTTGAATTCGCCTGAAAATACAGGAACTCCGATTTTATCATATAAAACTCCCTTGCCGCTTTTTTTACCGTTTTCGAATTCACCTTCGTAAATAATTTTGAAATTATAATTATCGTATAATTTACCTGAGCCGCTATATAATCCGTCCGAAAAATCTCCGGAATAAATAATATTTCCTGACGCTTCGTCGTATAAAATACCAGCACCAGAATATTTTCCGGCTTTAAAATTTCCGTCATAAATCAAATGTCCGTTTTGATATTTTTTCCCTTTGCCGTCAAAAAGACCGTCTTTAAAATCGCCTTCATAAATTATAATTTGATTATTGCCATAAAAAACTCCTTTGCCCTCATATTTACCATTTTCGAATTCTCCGTAGTATTTTTTAAGTCCGCTTTTTGGGTCATACTCCGTACCTTTGCCTGATTTCATACCGCTTTTGAAATTTCCAGAATATATTATTTTTCCCAAATTATTTAAAAGTTGACCTATGCCTTCGTATTTATTATTTTCAAAATTCCCAGAATATATTAATTTGCCAGAATTAGAATCATATAATTCTCCGATTCCGTTATATTTGCCTCCCTTAAATTGTCCTTTATAAATAAGCTTTCCTTCTAAATTATATTGCGTTCCAGAACCGTTTGGGACGCCTGAGTTAAGTTCGCCTTGGTATATAAAAGTACCGTCAATATCATAAACTTTCGCCTTTCCCGAAAACTGCTGAGCTTTATTGCTATTAATATTAAATTTTGCATACCATAATTTGCCCTCAAAATTCGGTACTACGAAATTCACGTAAATATAAACAAGAGCGCCTAAAACAAAAAAAGAAGTAATTACGAATTTTTTCGCAAAATATATTCCTGAAATTTTCCAATAATCTGACTTTGATTTTGGTTTAGAAGTCATAATATTTAAAAATTCTGCAATTTTTTCTTGAATTTTTTGAAGAAAATTATTAGAAAAATTCTGTATCTTGTTTGTGAATTTTGAAATCGAATTTATTTTAGTCTGAACTGTTGAAGATATTCTAGAAAAAATTTGTGATAAAAAACTAGATTCCATTGGCATTATATCGCTCCTTTTGTACAATATATACATTTATACAATATACAATATTTCTTTTTAGTACACAAGTCAAGACAAAAAATGGCGATTATAAATGGGAATAAATATAAATTTTAAATAAAATCTCATAAATTCAAAGTATAATTTAAAATTCTTACAAAATTTATAGTCAAGAAAAGCGTGATTTTGCTGATTTTTGTGTTCAAATTTATTTATTTAAATAATATATCATAAAATTTAAATACGATGCAAAAGTTACCCACAAAAAATATGGTATTTGCAGATATGCTGCGATATTTGATATTTTTTTAAATAAATTTATCATTATTAATATAAAAATCCATAATAATATTATCCAAACAAAAGAAATAAAATATAAATTTAAATTAAAAAATAATATAGGCCAGATAAAATTAATTAATAACTGTATGGCGTAAATTTTTAGTGCATTTTGTTTTTTATTTGAATTTGACTCATATATAATATAAGCTGAGATGCCCATTAATACAAATAAAATCGTCCAAACTATAGGGAATAAAGTCGATGGCGGAGCTAGTTTTGGTAAATTTAAATTTTGATAAATTGTCATAGAGCTTCTTGTTATTAATGCCGATAAAATTCCTGTTCCGAGACTTATTGTCAAACTAACTATCAAAGATTTCCAATTTATCATATAAAATCATCTCCTAATAATTATTATGCTACAAATAATTTTTTTATTAGACAGGTATTTCTAAAATTAATAAAAATATGAAAAAATTTTATCTATATTTACATCAGAGAAAGTTAATTCTTGACTATTTTTATCACTATATTTATTGTTGTAGTAGATATAATTATGAAAGAAGTGATGGCTTATGAAATATTGGAATACAAATATCGAATCTGTATTTAAAAAATTAAACTCAAATATTGAAGGCCTGAGTAGCGAAGAAGCTAACAAAAGAATAGAAATTTACGGCAAAAACGAGTATAAAAAGCCTAAAAAAGAAAGTTTAATAAGTAAAATTTTTAGTCAGTTTAAAGATATTTCGATGATAATTCTTTTTGTTGCGGGAATAATCTCATTTATTATGGCTTTTAATAGTGGCAAGAATTTTATCGAGCCCGTTATTATTTTCGGGATTATGACTATGAATATTTTTTTGACTATTTATCAAGAAAAAAATGCTGAAAAAGTTTTGGACGAGCTTTCGAATATGAATATTCCAAGCTGTGTTGTCTTGCGCGATAATTTAAGAAAAGTTATAAAAAAAGATGAAATCGTCCCCGGAGATATTATCGAACTTAAAACTGGGGATTATATTCCTGCCGATGCAAGAATAATAAACTGCACAAGTTTTGAAGTGGATGAATCGGCTTTGACTGGTGAAAGCGAGCCTGTTGAAAAAAATTATGATATTTTACTCGAAGAAAAAACGCCTATAGCAGAACGCAAAAATATGATTTTTTCAAGCTGTTATGTTACTAAGGGCAAAGCTAGAGCTATTATAGTCTCGACAGGAATGCAGACTGAAATGGGTAAAATAGCAAAATTTTTAAATAATACTAAAAAAATAATTACGCCTTTGCAGAAAAAATTAAATAAAGTAATTAATTTAATAAGCATGATTGCGGTAATTGCTAGTCTTGTTTTGTTTATATTAGGAATTTTAAGAGGCGAAAATATCTGGAATATATTATTAACTACTGTTTTATTGGCAGTTGCTGCTACACCTGAAACTCTTTCTCTTATTGTCACACTTTCGCTTACTCATAGCGTTCAAAATATAGTCAAAAAAAACGGGCTTATTAAAAAATTACACGCAGTAGAAACTCTTGGCAGCGTGTCTGTTATTTGTTCTGATAAAACGGGAACTCTCACACAAGGCAAAATGGAAGTCAGAAAAATTTGGACCGGAGATAAAATTTTTAACCCAAAAGATAATTTTGATTCGAAATGCTCAGAACTCGTAAAAAAACTCGCAATGGTCAGCAATATTGATATTCATAAAGAATCTAATTCTATTGGGAATCCGACTGAAATGGCAATTATAAAATTATTTTTTGACGTAAAAGAAAAAATCAACGAAAAATATACAAAAGTTCACGAAATTCCGTTTTCGTCGGAACGCAAAATGATGTCTGTAATATTTAAAGATAATATAACTCAAAAATATTTAGTCTTAGTCAAAGGTGCCATAGATAGGCTTTCTTTTTCAAATGCAGATACCAAAAAAATAAAAGAAGTTCATGATGAATTTGCAAGCGAAGCTTTGAGAGTCATATCTTTAGGCAGCAAAGAATTAGATGTTTTGCCCGAAAATCTTGACGAAATCGAGAACGATTTAAAATTCGAAGGAATGGTCGGAATTATCGACCCGCCGAGAGTAGATGCTAAATCTTCTGTGAATATAGCCAAAAGAGCTGGTATAAGAACTATCATGATAACCGGAGATCATGCGATTACTGCTGCTGCTATTGCAAAAGAAATCGGAATTCTAGAAGAAAACACAAAAATAATGTCCGGCAAAGAACTTGCAGAAATTTCTGAAGAAGAACTTTCAAAAATAGTAAAAGATTATTCTGTCTATGCGCGAGTTGCTCCCGAAGACAAATTAAAAATAGTCAAAGCTTGGCAAAATAACGGCAAAATCGTTTCTATGACCGGTGACGGAATAAACGATGCACCTGCGATAAAAGCCTCGGATATCGGAGTTGCGATGGGAATAAACGGCACAGAAGTTGCAAAAAACGCTTCAGATTTAGTTTTAACTGACGATAATTTTTCAACGATAATAGAAGCTGTTCATGAAGGCCGGAATATTTATCAAAATATCAAAAAAACAGTTTGTTTTTTGTCAATATGCTGTATTTCGGAAATCATGATTATGATTTTTTCGCAAATTATGAACTGGGGAGCACTTATGAATCCGATAATGCTACTCATGATAGATTTGCTGGGAACAGGAATCCCGAGTATTTATTTTTCGCGAGAATTGCCAGAAAAAAATATGATGCTTTTTAAACCAATAAGTTACAAAGAAAGTATACTTGATAAAATTTATATGCTAAAAGTCGTAAGACAAGTTTTTTTAATGTCTTCAGTGACTTTAATCGCGTTTTTTATAGGCAAATTTTTGCAAGTTTCAAATTTTATGCCTAATTTAAAAATCGGACAAACAATGGCATTTTTAGTTTTGGGAATATCTTCGATACTAAATATTTTTAATATTTCGAGCGAAAAGTCGATTTTCAAACATGAATGGAGTAAAAACCCAAAGCTTGTTTATGCTGCGTTTGCGACTATGTCAATACTAATTATTTTAGTTTTGCTGCCGCAGCTTGGGTCTTTTATTTTAAATTCTGCAAGAATTTCGATTTCTCACTGGATATTTGTTTTAATTTTATCGTTAATACCTGTCAGTATTTCAGAATTTTTTAAAATCAATACTAAAGCAACCAATTAATTTGATTTTTAGTCATAATTAGACAATCTTCTTTGAGTCAACTTTTGTCTGTCGTCTGATAGATCTGCAATCTCCCGAACACAAACAAAGTGTTTTAAAAAAACAGGCCACACTTCCCTATACGCACTTTATTTGATCACAAAAATATCTTGATGGTGCGAGTGATGGGACTTGAACCCATACGTAAAAAACACACGCCCCTCAAACGTGCCTGTCTACCAGTTCCAGCACACTCGCTTGGAGCGGATGACGGGGTTCGAACCCGCTACCTCCACCTTGGCAAGGTGGCGCTCTGCCAAATGAGCTACATCCGCATGGTGCCTTCGGGTGGAATCGAACCGCCGACACAAGGATTTTCAGTCCTTTGCTCTACCGACTGAGCTACGAAGGCACTTGGCGACCCGGAACGGGCTCGAACCGTCGACCTCTAGCGTGACAGGCTAGCGTTCTAACCAACTGAACTACCGGGCCCTATCGGTATGGTGGGAACAACAGGACTCGAACCTGTGACCTCTTGCGTGTAAAGCAAGCGCTCTAACCAACTGAGCTATGCTCCCCGAGGTCTCCCACTTCTCACCAACACGATACATGCAACTCTATCATTCAATTTTTTATTTGTCAACATCAAAAACCGAAAATTTTGTAAAATTTTTTGAATTCTGCAAATTTTGCAATAAATATTTTTTTATATTTAAAATTTGTAATAATATAAAAAAATTATCACCAAAAAATTAATCACAAAATATTATAAAAAAATTAGAGATTACACTTAAAATTTATGAATATTTATTTTAAATTTAATATCTTGAACTCTCTGCGCCAATTCTTATTAATATAAAATTTATTTTGAATTATTTTAAAATATTTAAGACATCACAATTACATTTTAATCCCAAAAAACTATGAGCAACTTTTTTTATGATTTCTTCGTTTAATGAATCTGGAATAGCCATATAAAATTTTTTGTCTTTTAACCATGCGACTGGCCATTCAGCATATTTCATATGAAATAATATATTTTTATTTTTTGCTAATTCTTGTATTTTTTTCTTAATTGTTTCGAATCCCGAAAAATTTTGAAATTTTTTATTATTAGCATAATTTTTCTCCCAGCTGTTAAAATCAATTAATTTTGGTCTAGATTTATTATTATTATTATCATGGAACGGAATTACAATATCCGATTTTTTAATATTTAATTCGTTAAGTATTTTTATCTCACGTTTATTTTTTAATAAATAATCTAAAATTCGATTTGAATTATCTTTTTTTATCCACATGTGTGCTTCTAAATTATTTGTAAGTTCTTTTGGGGCAGATCCTTTATTAATAAATCCGCATTTTTCGGCAATTCTTATAGAAGCTTTATTTTCACACGCTATGTACATAACAAAAGATTTGTATGGAAAAAGTCCTGTTTGATATAATCTTGACCCTAATTTTTCCATTAATTTCAATGCTCGAGTTGCTATTCCATTGCCTTGAAAATTTTTATCTACGACATAATATACCTCAAAATTACCCTGTTTGATTTCAGATTTTTTATTTTCGTCCGAACATGAAAGACCTGCAAAACCTACAATTTTTGGTTCCTTAAATTTAATTTCTTTATTTTCAATTTCTTTTTTTGTTTTGAATTCTTCTAGTTCGTAAAATTTTATCATAAAATTTGCACATTCTGGATAAGTCTTGCCAGCATCATTAATTTTAGATAATTTAATTTTACTATAAAATGATAATTTCATATGTTCATTATCTAACGAATCATTTCTTGTCCACCATCTAAGATATTCTCGGCCTTTTTCGTCCGAACAGTCCATAATTCTCATCCAATCATCGTGGTGTTCTTCGCTTATTGGCACCAATTCTATTTTACCTGTTATAACTTGTTTTTCTGAATTATTCTCACTATTTTTAATTTTTTTTATTGTGTAACCTGATAAAATTTTATCTTGTCTGGCTTCTTCGATTATTTTTTCGTATTTCTGATTATTTGAAGAGATATTAAATTCTTCAAACTGACTAATAATTTCGTTGAGATTTAAATTTTTAGCATTTGTTTTATACGAAATTACAGTAGTTAATATGCAAAATAAAGTTATAATTTTTTTTTTGTTTTTTCCCATAATTTTCACCTCTATAATTATTTTATAATTCAAAATAAACCTACAATCCGATATTGTTTTGAATCTTATGAATTCTAAAAGTTCTTATATCAGATTATATTATAATATCATATTAAAATTTAAAAATCAATTAAATAACAGACTTTATGTAAAATTTTTATTTATACATTTTTTCAGTTTATCGATTATAAAAATTATAAAATTTTATTTAATATTATTGACTAATTATTCTATAATTTCAAAAATATTTGGCTTGGAATTCAAAAAATCGCCATCGCTTTTAATTATATCTAACATCTTTTTAGTTTCTTTATCGTCACTTTCAATACATATTAATTTATTAAAAATATTATTATTATTTAATGAATTTCTATTTGATAATTTTTTTGCATTGTCTTTAAAATTTTTGAAAAAAATCAAAAAGATAAATTTTATAAAGTCAACAAAACCTATAATCATAAAAAATGCACAAAAAATTATAAAAAATAAATTCAAATTAATCACCTAAAATATAATATGCAAATTATTTATATTTGACACTAATATTTTATACATCATATAATAATATAATATTTTTTAACAAAGATTAAAATATATATAAATTAAATAAAAAAAATTTTATTTTTCAAAAATAATTCAAAAACATTCAAATCATTACAAGAAAATTCACACATTTATATTTTCTTCGCCCCACTTTTTGTTTCCATACTGTACTGTTGACTTAAGTTCAGGGTTCAGAAATTTTCTTATTAGAAAGTATTAAAAACTTGAATGAAATTTTTAAACTCTGCGGATAATCATATCTAGATTAATTGATATGATTCTGGAGGTTGGTTATGATAAACGCGAATAATAGTCGTGTTGAGATTTGTGGAGTTAATACTGAAAATTTAAAAACTATACCTGAAAAATTAAAAATAGAACTTATTAAAAAGGCGCAATCTGGTGATAAAAACGCCAGAAATCAAATGATAGAAAGTAATTTAAAACTCGTTTTAAGTGTCGTTCAAAAATTTTCTAATCGAGCAAAGTCTCTGGACGATATTTTTCAAATCGGAACTATAGGGCTTATAAAAGCCGTAGATAATTTCGATATCTCGCAAAATACTAAATTTTCGACTTATGCAGTACCTATGATAATCGGTGAAATCAGAAGATACATGCGCGATAATACTCAAATAAGAGTAAGCAGGTCTATGCGTGAAACGGCATACAAAGCTATTAAGATTCGTGAGTATATTTTTAATGCAACCGGAAAAGAACCTACTATAGACGAAATTGCCGAAAAATTAGGAATTTCTCGTGAAAACATAAGTATTGCACTCGAGTCAATTTCAGATCCTGTTTCTTTAAGCGAGCCTGTTTTTACTGGCTTTAATACTGACGAAAATCTTACATTAATAGACCAAATTAGTGAAGAAAGCGACGAATCCTGGCTAGAAGAAATTCTAATAAAAGAACAAATAAAAAATTTGAACAAAAAAGAAAAATTAATACTTTCTCTGCGATTTTTATCAGGATTAACGCAAACAAAAGTTGCTAAAAAATTAAATATCAGCCAGGCTCAAGTTTCAAGAATAGAAAAAAATGCGATAAAAAAAATTAGAAGTAAGAATTGACATTTTTTTCTTGATGATATATAATAAAAAATAAATTTTTGAAACAGTGAGGCGAGGAAACATGAATAGAAAAAAAGATAAAAACAAAAAAAGAAAACTTACCGCCCTCGCAGCAGCAATGTTTTGCTTTTCAGCGAATACTAAGCCTGTCAAGACCCAAGCTCACGAAATTACCATAATAGATGGCGACAGAGTAATTACTGTTAATGGCGATATTGCCGATTTTAATCCGAATAATAACAAGCCAAAACCAGAGACTAAAAAAGAAGACGGAATTGGTTCGATTATTTGGCCGGCGGCGCTTGCAGTAATTGGGGGAGTAGCTGGTCATTATATTGGCGAGGCAGGCAGTACAAGATCTATGAGCAATTACGAGGGCTTGATTGGTGGTTTAATCGGAGGTATTGCTGGTGGAATTTGGGGTAATAAATATAAGATAAAAAAAGCTTATGATTATTTTTGTAATTTATTTAAGAAAAAAGCTAATGCTGAAACTGATAGTAACACTAAAGGCAAAACTGTTTATAAAGAAAATAAAGAAAGTAAAGAAAATAAAGAAATTAAAGAAATTAAAGAAATTAAAGAAAATAGTGAAGATACGGCTGGTATGAATGAAATTTTAAATGATTTTGTTCAGCCATTGGTAACTTTGCGATTATTTAGATTTTCAGAACTGACCGATGATGATAACAAGAAAATAATTGATATAATGCTCAAATATTCTCATCATTATGAATTTATTAACAGCACAGTCACAGATTTTATTATTGATACCCGGAGTGCAGGTGTTGCAAAACCGCGAGAAGTTATATGTGAAGAACTTAAAAACCAGTTATTAAGTAAGATTAAAATTTCGATAACCAGTTATGAACTCGAAGGACTTAAAAATAATCTCAAAGAAGCAACTAAAGAATTAAACTCAATAATAAAAAATCTTGGGGTATACCATGGTAATCCTGAATTGAATCAATGATTTAAAGTTTAAAGTTTTTGGTATTGTCAGAATAAAATAGGAATGACGAAAATGTTAATTAATAATCAAAATAATCAAGAAAATTTTTATGGAAAAATCAGTAAGATTTTAAATAACTCCGCTGCGAAATTTTCGATAGCCGGTGTTGGCGGATTTGTGGGAATCGGTGCACTTGGTTTAATTACGAAATTAATTTACGATAAGCTTAATAATAAAAATACTGAAAGTGAAAAAAATAAACTGAAAACCCAAAATAAAGATGAAATTAAATTAGATGCTAATGATAAAAAGTTTATTGCAAAAAATTTTTTCTTGTGCCAGTGGGGAGGCGGAACTAATCTTTGCTGGAATGATGTTCTTATTCAATTTTTGATGCTACCAGATATTAGGTGCAAAGAATATAATTCTCAAAAAATAATGAAAACAATAAATTGGATTAATAAAATTCTTGGCGAAAAATACGACGGTGACCCTTTGGACAGGAAAATAGAAGTTCCGTTGTATGTAAGGCCAGTTTCGGATGGTCTCGAAAGTTATTTAACCGATGATCAAATACACAATGATTTATTTTTTATCGAGACCAATGGTTTGGATTTGCAAATGATGGGAATTTTAAATTATTATGTTATCATTTATCCGTTTCAGATTGAATCAAAACCGTTTTTACCTTATGGTAACTGCAAAAGATACCTTACAATTATAGGTGATCAGTATCACCAGATTGAGAAATCTTGGGATACAAATAAAATTTTTGCTCCAAAAGCTCAGGGTTATTACCCTATGTTTATAGTAGTCTACGATGATGTTAATACAGCACCGCATTATCATGCATATATTGTTATTTATAACAAAAATAAAGAAGTAAAATATTTTGGTATTGCCAAAATGAATAGAAGTTATAAAAATTCATCGAACATTATTTTCATACGTGAATTACGCGAATATAGTAATGCAAAAGTGCTAAATCACTTTCTACGTGGCGTCGAGTAAATATCTATCTTTTTTTGCAATACC
>JAGBNX010000003.1 GCA_017634155.1 Clostridia bacterium
AATTTTTTCGTAAGTAAATGGGAAAGAAATTCTTGTTGGAACGATGTTTTTATTCAGCATTTAATGTGCCCTGAATATAGATGCAAAAAATTTAAATCTCCAAAAATAAATGCCGTAATTAAAAAAATTAATGATTTTCTTAAAGAAAAATATGACGGAGATGTTCTTAAGAGATATAAATTATTCAAATCTAACGAAAGACCAATTCCAGATGGGCTTGAAAGTTGGCTGACAGATGGTAATCCACATGATTGTTTAGTTTCGGAAAAAGATTGTAAATATGATAAATTAAATTTAATTGATTTGGGAATATTTGACCAAATAGGGGATTTTGGGCGCTTGAGTCTTGACGCAGAAAATTTTTCCCCAAGAGCCACTGTGAAAAAAATCAACAGTTATCTTTTCACATTCTTTAATCGTAATGACGATGACAAAAGATGTATCAATAAAATTTTTTCTCCAAAATCTAAGGGCTATTATCCTACATTTATTGTAATTTGGGATAATGTTCATTACTCATCAGAGGTTCCTCATTTGTTCGCATATTATATAATTTACGATAAAAACAAAACGCCTTATTTTATATTGGCAGATGGAATAAAAGATAGCATGAAAATCTTATCGAAAGAACAGGGTTTGGAAGAATTACAGCAATATTCTAGTTTTTATGTTAAGTATTCAAGTGAAGAAATTGTAAACGAATTGTATACACTAGAAGAAGAGGTGACATAAAATGCTGGTTATTCAAAATAATTACCAAGATTTTTATAAAAAAATTAAAAATATTTTAAATAATTCAAACATAAAATTTTTATTAAGCGCCGTTGCTTCTTCTTCTGGTATAGGCGTTACAAAATTAATTTATGATAAAATTAGCAATATAGGCAAGATTGAAATAACTCCTGCTGATATTGCTTGGATTAAAAAAAATATTGTTCTTATTGAGCAAGATTATCCGTTATGTTGGCACAATGCTTTTATGCAATTTTTGGCTTGCCCTGAGATTTTGTACAGAAATTATAAATCTGAAAAAATTATGGTTATGATTCGCTGGATTAGAGAAAGAATAAAAGAATTAAATGAAAATTATAACGGAGATTATCTTGATAGAAAAATAAAACTTAGAGATATTAACGGCGTTAAAGATAGAAGTTTTAGACGAGCCCCAGATGGTGTGGAGCATTTACTTAATGCCAAAGAAATAATAAAAAAACTCCCGAAAAGTTCGGAAGAAGTTACTGGGTTTTTGTTCTCAAAAGTTGATCCAGTTATCAGAAAATGGAACGGATTTAATGAATTTGAGTTAGGACTTCTGGATGGGAATATGGGAGCTCATGAAAATTATAGCGAGACTATCGAAGATGTCACATATTCTCATATTTACGATAAAAATGGTAATCCCATGAATAAAGATAAAAATCTAATTAAAAATTCCATGAATTTTATATGCGCAACCCGTTCGAATGGTAGAATTAATTCAAATATTTTAGGATTTTTCAAAAATTATAATTTATATCCGACTTTTATTATTGTTTACGATGATATTGATTATGATGTGTTACATGCACATGTTTGTTATATAGTTTATAATAAAAATAAAATTTTTATATGGTGCGACGGATTTAGAAATAAAATTATTATTAGGCCAGTTGAAGAATCAATAAAAAAAATAAGGCTGTGCAATAAAAAATATATTAAATATTCGACTGGTGATATTGTAGAAAAATTTTATACACCGTAGATAATAAAAATTACAAATTAATCAATGAAATTATTATATTAAATTTGATATTTTGGATTTTCATGTGCCCTTGATAAAAAAATATAAATAACTTATTAAAATAATTCATATATTACACACTAAGCAACCTTTACGGTGTCACCGGAGAGACCGCGTATATGATATTTATATAAAATACAGAAATAATTAATAATTTTTTCTATTTTTAAAAAACTAAATTTTATTTAACATGATTAGTAGACTTTTGATTCAAATTATTGCTTGAATTTAAATTAGTATTTAATTTAAAATTTTGGTTCAAATTTTTAGGCGGCAAGCCTCTTTTTTGCGTATTTTTTTTACCAAACATGCGTTTCCATAAAAGTACAGCACCACCAACAATTGCAATCAAGCAAACTGCTATAGCAGTAATAACTCCAACTTTTTTCCCGGTTGACCATTTATTATTATCGTTATCTTTGACGTCATTATCGTCTTTTCTATTGTTACTTTTTTCATCACTTGAAGAGGCAGTAACATCGTTACCATTTCCACCAGAATTGCTAGATTTTTTTTCATCCATTTTTTCAGTTTCTGGTTCCGGAGTAGGTTCAAATCCTGGTCCCGGAGCAGTTCCAAAATTGTTATTATCGACATTATTAAGTAGACAAAAATTATTATCATCACCACTATCATCGCGCGTATCAGTATCAATAAAGTTCTGGCCCGGGTCCATAGCGTCTACTCGAGAATCTATGTTGTTATCAAATCCTATTAGACCAAATACGCTTAAAAGTACCGCCGCGCCACTTCTTGAAAAATTCTTTCTACTGCTCATATCAAACACTCCCACTCAAAATTTTAAAATTTTAAACTTGTGAGTAAAAACTCACATTTTGATTATATCAATGGGCTATAAGTTTGTCAACAAAAATTTTAAAAATAAGCAATTTTTTTGATAAAAATAGGAATTTTATAAAAATAAAAAAACTAAATTCTTTCTGAGATAGCAAAATAAAAAATTTAATTTTTTTATAACTAAGTATATTTTATCTGAAAATTTTTCAAATAGTACCAAAAAAATCTATAAATCTACAACTTATTTTGACAAATTATCCAAAAAAATCGTGATACAAATAAAAATACTATATTTTTTTATTTTTTAAATTTCTAAAAGGAGTTTCTTGTGGATAAGTATAGTATTTTACATATTTCAAATCGCAATTTGTACATAATTCAAAAATTTGTTTTGAATTTGATTTTAATCGCCATAGGATTTTTGTCTGCCAGAACGGCTATAATGGGGAATTTCCCGCTTGGAGTTTCGTTTGTTTCGGCAGCTTCAGGAGGCCTTATTTTACTTTCGGCAGTTATTGGTACTTCAGTTGGATATTTTAGTTTAATTAATACGAGCATCAGTATTAGATATATTTCGACTTTGGTTTCAATATGCGCAATCAGATGGACTTTTAGTAGTTTTAAAAAATTTAATAAGCAGCCCAAATATATAATATTTTTGACTTTTGTTCCGGTTTTTATTACGGGTATTGCGTTTAATTCTGTCTATGGCTTGAATTTTAATTCTATTACTAAGTGCTTACTCGAATCTGTCATAGCTTCAGGAATGGCTTATATTTTAAATATCGGATTTAAATCTCTTGGGAATTATAATTATAAATATAAAATTAATTCTGAATATATATTGCCGATTTTTGCTATTTTAGTAATTACGATTCCGATTACTAATTTTAGCTTTTATTCGATAAATATAATAAATATATTAATAATAATTTTAGTTTTGAGTTCTTCTTATATATTTAAACTTTTTGGTGGTAGTATTGCCGGAATAATTCGCGGAATTTTTTACATAATTTGCAAGCCGAGTAATTATATACAAATAATTTCTTCGCCGATAACCGGAATGATTGCCGGAAGTTTTTCAAAATTAGGCAGAATTTTTATCGTATTATCTTACATATTTTCGAATCTTATTTTACATTTTCAGTTAAGTAATAAAATTTTAATTTCTGAAATAATCGAAGAAATAATTGCAAGCATAATTTTTTTAATAATCTCGAATAAAATTAATTTTAAAAATTTTAGATTAAAAAATAATATTAATTCTGAAAATTTAAAATCTTTTGCTGTTCAAAATATTTCTCTTATGGGGAATTCGTTTGATAATGCCAAAGATACTTTTGAAAAAGTCACGAACGAACTAGATAAAAAATACAAAAGCGATTCTAAAACTCTTGTGAAATTTTATTTAAAAAGCATATCTCAAATTTATAATTCGATTTTGAAATCTATAAATTTAAATTCTAAAATCGACGAAGATTTATCTATAAAAATTAAAAACATGATAAAAACTGAATTTAAAATTAATTCTAAAATTAGCTTAGTAACTAATAATTTAGGAAAATTTTTGCTTCAGATTGAATTTGATAAATTTAACGTTCCAAAAGACTTAGAACGTCTAAGAGAAGAAATGCATTACGTTTGCCAGAGGGCATTCATGAAGCCTGAAATTTTTTATAATCAAAATAATATAATAATGAAATTCTGTGAGAAAACTAAATTCAGAGTTATTATCCAAGCAAAACAGCATATTTCGATTGGCGAAACCAGATGTGGCGATAGCTACAAAAATTTTTACGACGGTCTTGGCAATTTTTACGTAATTTTAAGCGACGGCATGGGCAAGGGCGATATGGCTTCGATATCAGGAAATATAGTAACGCATCTGACATATAACATGCTACGAAGCGGCGTCGAATTAGAACCTACAGTTTTTATAATAAATTCAATTCTGATGGAAAAATCTTCAGACGAATCTTTGGCTACGCTTGATATTCTAAAAGTAAATTTATTTACCGGGAAAGCCGTTTTATTAAAACTTGGCGCAGCAAGTTCGTTTATAAAATCTGAAAAAAAAATATTAAAAATTCCGTCAAATTTGCCTCCGATAGGCATTTTACCCGAAGTTAAAATAAAAAAAATTCCAATAAATTTTAAAGATAATGACTTAATCATGATGTTTTCAGACGGCGTTACAGATACCGGAGAAGATTGGGTTAGTAGCACAATAAACGACGAAACTAACGACATGGACTTAACAGATATTATAATTAAAATGGCACAAAAATTCAGAATAAATAATTCAGACGATGATATTACAGCAATTAGTATAAAATTTATACAAAATTTTTGATTTATTACTTGACTTTTTTATTTATTTATTATAAAATAAAATCATAATTTTTTTTTATAGGAGGTGTTGATTATGTTTGAAATAAAAAAAAATAAAATAGCAGCGGCATTTATTTCGTCTGCAATGATTTTTAGTAATCAACATGTTATTAATACAAATTCACTAGGATTAGGCGCTAAAATAATAAATATTAAAAACAAGATGCCAACGTGGGGAAAAGTACTCCTTGGAGCTTCTTTGGTATTAGTCCCTGCGGGTATAGGCGCAGGATGCTGGTATTATTTTACAAATACAAATACACAAGATAAAAATTCGGGAAACCCAGAAATTCCGTCAAAAATTGATGATAAACAATCAAAAGACACAGATAATAATGAGAAAGAAGTAATATATAGTCAAAATTTAGAAAAAGCAAAAGAACTTTTCGGTGATAAATTTAATTTATTTAATAATTTACTAGAAAATTCTTGGGAAGATTCTAAAAAATCTCTTAAGTCTTTCACTAAAAACGGAATTACCACAGAGGATAATATTCCAAATTCAAAAAATATAAGTTTTTATAATAACGAACCGAAAATTTTATGGCAGTTAAAAGATTGGTTTAAAAATAATAAAATAAAAATCGAGAATTTGGGGAAAAATTCCTTTAAAATTCAAAATTTAAAAAACAAGAACGAATTTGTAAATATTTCTATTAATAAAAAAAATATAAGTATATCTGAAAATTTCTTTGGTAACAGCGAAGAATTAAAATTTAAATTTAATTAAAAATAATAAAAATAAAATTTTTTTTAAAGCAACCTCTGGTTATTCCAGAGGTTTTAAACTGTTTTACTATTTTAGAATTACTGATAAACCACATTGTATTTTTTTCTTTCTGTGACAACACATAAGTTTCTAATCGAGATTTATCTATAAATTCTTTTTTTCTAGTGTAGCGCTCAAACACCAAAATCCTATTATTACTTACTTACTCATTTTGGCAATGTCTAGAAAAAAACAAAAATGTTATGTAATCTGATGTACAAATTACAAAACATAAATGTTGGAGTTTGGTTTATGCAAGAAAATTCTTATAAAGTACTTTATAGAAAATGGCGACCTAAAATTTTTGATGAAGTCGTAGGTCAAAAGAATGTGACTGATATTTTAAAAAATCAAATTATTTCAAAAAAAATTCCTCATGCTTTGATGTTTTGTGGCGTTCGCGGAACAGGTAAGACTTCGTGTGCAAAAATTTTTGCAAAAGCCGTAAATTGCTTGAAAAATAATAACGGTAATCCGTGTTTGAAATGCGAAAATTGTCAAAAAATCGAAAACGGTAACGTAATAGACGTTTACGAAATTGATGCCGCAAGCAATAACGGCGTCGAAAATATTAGAACTATACGTGAAGAATCTAATTTTGTTTCTTCTGAATTAAAATTCAAAGTTTATATAGTCGACGAGTTTCATATGCTTTCGTCAGGAGCTTTTAATGCATTTTTGAGAACTCTTGAAGAACCTCAAAAAAACGTAATTTTTATTCTAGCTACGACTGAATTTAATAAAATCCCAAAAACTATAGTTTCGCGCTGCCAAAAATTCGATTTTCACAGAATTTCAAATAATATAATTTCTGATAGGCTCAAATTTATTTCTGAAAAAGAAAATATAAATATAAATAGCGAAGCTCTTGATTTAATTGCCAGAAATTCTGACGGCGCGATGCGCGATGCGCTTTCTATACTTGATCAATGCTCTAATTACGAAAAGATCGATAAAAATAAAATAAACGAAGTTTTGGGGATATCCGGCTCAGAATATATTGAAAATTTAATCGAAAATATAATAAATTCTGATTTAAAAAAATCTGTCGAAATAATCGAAAATTTATTTTATCAAGGTAAAAATTTGGCTCGAGAGTGCGAAAATATTATAAATTTCTTTCATGATATTATTTTTTTTCATTCGTCAGATAAGTTTTTAGAAAATTCGCTAAATAATAAAAATATTATTTTAAAATTAAGTAAAAATATCAGTCTTGATAAAGCTATCTCGTGTTTTAAAATTCTGGAAGAATGCTATTCACAAATTTCTAAATCTAGTAATCAAAGAGCCGAACTCGAAATTGCTATTATAGAAATTTTTAATAAATTAAATAATAAATTAAATAATAAATTAGATAATAAATTAAATAATAAGTCAGAAATTAAAACTTCAGAAATAAATATCCCCTCCGGCGGTGTCGAAGAAAATATGTCTAATTTAATTTTTCAGGATAAAAATAATTCTGATGAGTCAAAAATTGAATTATCTCCGAAAAAATTCGAAAAAAATAATCAAAAAAGAGAAATAAATAATTTTTTAATTTTAAATTGCTGGAAAGATATTCTGGAAGAAATAAAAAATAAAGTTTCGAATTCACTTTTTCAAATGCTTATTAATTCTAATGCTTGTATTAAAAATAATAATTTATTTATAGATACAAATAATATTATTTTTGGCATGGTAAAAAAATTTTATTCGGAAATCAGCCGGATAGTTGAAAAAATTTCAGGAAAAGCTTATAAAATTTGTAGACTGGAATCTGAAATTTCTGAACTAAAATTTGAAAATCTGGATTCTGAAAATTCTCAAAGTTCTAAATTAGATTTGCTAATCGAAAAAGCTAATCAGTTTGGGGTTGATATCAAAATAAATTAGGAGTGATTTTTATTATGCCTTTGGGACTTAATTTACCAAAAAACAGCAAAAAATCTTTGACAAAAATGGCCGAAAAAATGAAAGAAATGCAAAATCAGCTTGCAAGTATCGAAGAAAAAGAATATGAAGGTACTGCCGGTGGCGGAGAAGTTAAAGTTGTCGCAAATGGAAAATTGAGAATCACAAAAGTTTCTATTTCGAAAAAACTTTCAGGAGATTTCGAAGCAATAGAGGATTTGGTTCAAGTTGCCGCAAACGAAGCTTTAGGCAAAGCAATTGACGAAAAAGAAAGAATTTCAAATTCGGCAACAAGCGGCTTGGACATAAAAGGGCTGTTTTGATGGGTGAATTAGTAAAAAATATGGCTTTGATTTTGGAAGATTCTAGTAAAATTTTTTCTCTCCGGCAACGCCGGAGAGAAATTGAGGCTTGAAAATATATTTGGTGGTATAGTTATGGGTAAACTAGTAAAAAATATAACTTCGATTTTGGAAGATTTTAGCAAATGGTATACAGACGTTGTAATTAAAGCCGAACTTATTGATTATTCAACTGTAAGAGGCTGTAATATATTAAGACCCTACGGGTATGCAATCTGGGAAAATATAGTAAGTATTCTTGACAAAGAATTTAAAAATTTAGGAGTCGAAAATGTCTCGATGCCGATTTTTATTCCCGAAAGTTTGTTACAGAAAGAAAAAGAACACATAAAAGGCTTTGCACCAGAAGTTGCTTGGGTTACTTTAGGCGGCAACGAAGAATTATCAGAAAAACTATGTGTGAGACCTACTTCGGAAGTCTTATTTTGTTCGCATTTTCAAAAAATAGTAAATTCTTGGCGCGATTTGCCAAAATTATATAATCAATGGTGCTCAGTCGTACGATGGGAAAAGACTTCGCGGCCGTTTTTACGTTCTGTCGAGTTTCATTGGCAAGAAGGTCATACAATTCATGAAAATTCTCAAGAAGCCAAAAATTTTACGCTAAAAATACTTAATTTATATAAAGATTTTTTTGAAAATATTTTATGTATTCCAGTTATTTTGGGACAAAAAACAGAATCTGAAAAGTTTGCAGGCGCCGAGATTACATATACAGTCGAATGCATAATGAAAGACGGAAAAGCATTGCAGTCAGCAACGAGTCATTATTTCGGAAATAATTTTTCAAAAGCTTTTGATATTAAATTTAGTAATAAAAATAACAAAGAAGAACTTGTACATCAGACTTCTTGGGGATTATCAACCAGAGTTATCGCTTCGATTATTATGACACACGGTGATGATGACGGGCTTGTTTTGCCGCCGGATATTGCGCCGATTCAAGTTATAATTATTCCAATAAATTTAAAAAACAAGTTAGTTATAGAAAAATCTCATGAAATTTTTAATATAATCAAAAATAAGTTAAAATTAAGATGCATAATAGATGAATCTGAACAGACTCCTGGCTGGAAGTTTGCGAATTATGAGATGAAAGGTGTGCCAATCAGAATCGAAATAGGTCCGCGTGATATCGAAAATAATCAGTGCGTTTTAGTCAGACGTGATAATCATGAAAAAATAATTTGCAAGTTCGAAAATTTATCTGAAAATATCGAAAAATTAATTTTAGATATTAAAAATAATATGTATAAAACGGCTCAAAAAAATCAAGAAAATAAAACCAAAATTTTTGAATCAGAAAAAGATTTTGAGAATTTCAAAGGTTTTATCAAAATGCCGTTTTGTGAAGATTCAGAATGCGAAGATAATATCAAACAAAAGTATGCTTTTACTACAAGATGTATTCCGTTTGACGAAAAAATTGAGAATAATTATATTTGCCCTATTTGTGGTAAAAAAGCTAAAAATTATGTTTATTTTGCAAAGGCTTATTAATATTTTCTCCAGCACAGCTGGAGAATGCCGGATTAATAAAAATAAATATAGAGATATAGCATGAGGCTTATTAGATATGCTTAAATTTAATTTTTTTAAGTCGATATGGTTTTGGCTAATTTTGTTAATATTTTTTTCTTTTGGGATAATTATTTATAAAATTAACACTAATAAATCAAATAAAATTTTAATTTTATCGACTATTAGACCGATTACTCTGGCTTTGAATAAGATTTTGGATGGGATTTCTGATATCGAAATCAAAGAAATAAGCAATAATTATATGCAAAATCACGTATGTTTTCACGATTTTTCTTTGACGGCAAGTCAAGTCTCAGATATCGAACGTGCAAGAGCTATTATAATTAATAATATATCATTCGAATCTTTTATTAATAATTTAATTAAAAACAAAAAAAACATAAATTTATTTGATTCCAGTAAAGATATTAATATTTTAAAAAATAACGAACGTGATAATTTATATATTTGGATGTCTTTTGCAAATTATATTAAACAAATAGAAAATATTTCGGAATTTTTAAAAAATATTTTCAGTAATAAAATTAAGATTATAAATAAAAATACTAAAAATTATATTTCTGAATTAAATAATAATTTAAATAAAAATAAAAATGATTTTGAAAAATTCAAAGGCAAAAAAGTAGCAGTTTTTTCTGACGAATTTGACTATATGCTTTTGGAATTAAATTTGATTCCTGTGCACTTATTTGATAGTCACATACACGAAGAATCGATTTCGGCTAAAAATATAAGCGAAGCCGTGGACAAAATCAAAAAAAACAATTTTAATTTTTATCTGGTGTCTAATCAAAACAAAAAATATTTAGATATGATAAATAATTTTAGCAATGCAAAAGAATTAAAATTAGACTTAATAACATATTCAAACGATTTATATATTAATAAAATGAACGAGAATATGCAAAAACTTTATTTGGGGTTATCGAATGCAAGATATTAAAAAATGCAATTGCAGCGTTAAAATTAAAAATATTTTTGTAAAAGATAATAATCAAATATTATTAAATAATGTTTCTTTACAAGTAAATCACGGCGAAATTTTAGCACTTATTGGTAAAAACGGCTCGGGCAAGACTACGCTTTTAAAAGCTATATTAAATCGCGTGCCATATTCTGGAAATATATCTTTCTTTAATTCACAGGGCAAAAAAATTAGAACGCCTAAAATCGGCTACGTGCCACAAAAATTAAATTTTGAAAAAAATACGCCACTCACAGTCTTGGAATTTTTTGCTTCTAATATGAGTAAAATTCCTGTTTGGCTGAAAATAAACAATAATATTTCAAAAAAAATATATAATATTTTAGAAAAATTCGATATAAATTATTTAATAAATAAGCCTATTGCAAATATATCAGGCGGAGAATTACAAAGAGTGTTATTGGCATTTGCTCTAGAACCCGTGCCGGATATATTGATACTAGACGAACCGTCATCTGCGCTTGACACAAAAGGGATTGAGCTTTTTTATTCTGTAATAATCAAAACGCGTCAAGAATACCATATGCCTGTAATATTAGTTTCACATGATTTAATCCAAATTCAAAAAAACGTGACAAAATATGCGCTTATAGAATCAGGTAAAATTATCGAAACATCAGATATTAATCAATTTAAAAAAAGTAAAAAAATAAAAGAAATTTTTGGGATTTAGTTTTTTTTTTAAAATTTAGCATTTACAATTCAAAAATAATTTAGTATATTATATACTATAAAAATATAACTTTCAAAACTTAGGATGTGATTAAATTGTTTTTAAATATCAAAAAATTTTTTAAATGTGTTTTGACCGTTCTCATTGCGTTAGCAATAGGATTTCGTGATGTGTCGGTGATGCTAGTTGCATACGCGATGTGGTACCAAACTGGAGCAGTTGATTACGAAATTTTAGTTAGTGTTATAATGCCGGTTTATAATGGTGAAAAGTATTTAAAAGAGAGCGTTGAAAGTGTTTTGAACAGTACGCTTAATGATAAACTTGAGCTTATTTGTGTCAATGACGGCTCGAAAGATAGCTCACTTGAAATTTTAGAAGAATATTTAAAAAAAGATTCTAGATTAGTTATTTTAAATCAAGAAAATCAAGGTGAAGCTGTCGCAAGACAGAATGGTCTTAATTTAGCACAGGGCAAATATGTAACTTTTATAGATCAAGACGATAAAATAGAGCCAAATGCCTACGAAATTGCTTATAATTACATGAAAGAATACGATGCTGATATAATTTGCTTTGGATGGAGAAATTTTTCAGATGACGGTAGCAAAATTATAAGAAACGATTGTCTGTTTGATGAATTAAAAATTTATGATGATTGGTGGGAAGCTAAAAAGCACCGCGGAAGTATATATTTATGGAACAAACTTTATAAAAGAAGTCTTATCGTAGATAATAACGTAATGTTTGATCTAAATTTAAGAATTACTGACGACGAAGGATTTAATTTGTGTGCTTATTCACAAGCTAAAAAAATCGTACATATACCCCATGTGTTTTATAATTATCGGCAGAATACATCAAGTTTGATGTTCACAACGTCTCTAGTTAAATTAATTAAGAGTTACACTGAAATGTGGAGATATGTTAGAGATTATTATCAACAACACAATATAAATATAAATTATTTTAAAATGCTAGGATATTTTCTTTCGGTATACAAAGATGAAATATTTTCGTTAATAAAATCCCAGTTTATTTAAACCAGAAAAAATATCTAAATTTATAAAATAATGCGTAGTGCCTCCGAGTTATTTCAGCAATATTAAATTTAATATATTTGATTTTTTATTTCAAAGCTCAAATCGTTTTTAAGTAAAACCTGACCTAGATTTAAAGTACTGCGTGATATAATAATTTCGGCAAGTTTGTCGATAATATTTTTGCAAATTAAATTATCAATCTCGCGTGCTCCGTTTTTATTTATATCGTCTATTTTATTAATAATAAATTCAGGTACATGATTTTCATATGTTAAATTAATGCCTTTTTCTTTCAGGTGAGCAATGAACTCGTTAAGTTTTAATTCTGCAATTTGAATCAAAATATTTTTATTTAACTTTTTAAATACGACTATTTCGTTGATTCTGCTCAAAAATTCTGGGCGTAAAAATTCTGCAAGTGCTTTTCGCGCTTTTTCTTCAGTAATTTCTAATTCGTTTTTACCAAATCCCAGAGGGCCCATATTTTTATCACTACCGGCGTTGGAAGTCATAACTATTACAGTATTTTCAAAACTCACGCTCCTACCTTGAGAATCATTTATTTTGCCTTCATCAAGAATTTGCAATAAAATATTCATAATGTCCGGATGCGCTTTTTCGATTTCGTCGAATAATATTATCGAATACGGGTGCCTACGGACTTTTTCTGTTATTTGTCCGGCTTCGTCATAGCCTACGTAACCTGGAGGTGAGCCGATAATTTTAGAAACTGCATGTTTTTCCATGTATTCAGACATATCAAGTCTTATTAAATTATCAGGACTATCGAACATTTCTTCAGCTAAGCATTTGACAAGTGCAGTTTTGCCGACTCCTGTCGAGCCCACAAAAATAAACGAAGGCGGAGTATTTTTTAAATTTATGCCAATTCTGTTTCGCATTATCGCCAAGCAAAGAGTTCTGATAGCTTCGTCTTGACCTTTTATTTTTTTTGACAAATTTAACTGTAAATTTTTAAATTTTTCAAATTCATATTTTTTTATTTTTGTTGCCGGAATGCCCGTCCAGAGCTCTATAACTTTTGCGACGTCTTCTTCGGTAACAGGTTTATTAATCGCTTTATTTTTCACAGATTCTTGCGACAAATTAAGCTGTGCGATTTCTTCTCTTACTTGTTCTAAAAGTTCGTTATTTATTTCGCTTTCTTTTAAAATACTTTCTTCTTGAGATTTCAATTTTTTTATCTTACTTCCGACTAAATCATATTTCGCCAGATATTTATTATTAAGTGCCGAATAAGCACACGATTCGTCTAATAAATCTATTGCTTTATCAGGCAAAAAACGGTCAGTTATATAGCGCTCTGATAAAATCGCTATTCTGTTTATTAAGCTATCAGGGACTGTCACTCTATGATAATTTTCGTAATATAACTTTATGCCTAGCAACAAACTAGTTGTTTGTTCTATTGAAGGCTCTAAAACTTTAATTTGCTGGAATCTTCGCTCTAACGCAGAATCTTTTTCGATATATTTGCGATATTCTGTAAAAGTCGTTGCACCTATAACTTGAATTTCTCCGCGCGAAAGTGCAGGTTTTAAAATATTTGCAGCGCTCATAGAGCCCTCGGAATCACCTGTTCCGACTAAATTATGAACTTCGTCAATAAAAAGAATTATATTACCGTCGTTTTTTACTTCGTCTATAAGACCTTTTATTCTGCTTTCAAATTGGCCTCTAAACTGGGTACCTGCCACCAGAGCCGTTAAATCAAGCAAATAAATTTCTTTATTTTTAAGCTTAATCGGTACATTACCAGAACTTATTTTGAGCGCCAAACCTTCAGCGATTGCAGTTTTACCGACTCCGGGCTCGCCAGTTAAGCACGGATTATTTTTAGTGCGCCTTGATAAAATCTGTATGACACGACTAATTTCGTTATCTCTGCCGATTATTTTATCTAGCTTATTTTCTCTGGCTTTTCTAGTTAAATTATCGCAATACATTTCGAGATATCTTTTTTTAGAATTTTTTCTGGTTTTTTCGTTACTGCTCTTGCTTTTATTATCAGGATTTTTTGCAAACGGGAATTCTGAAAAAATATTTTTGATAAACGGCAAAAAAGCTACCCCACCCCCTTGCGATTCTTCAATATCGCCTAAATTTTGTACGTCGTCAACTGCTGAAACTATACCTGCAATTTGAGTTCCAAGTTTTTCGATATTTTCTACCGGAAAATTATCAAGTTTTGTAAATTCTCGAAAAGCTTCGGCACTCATTTTTTGAGCACATCTAAGACAAAGCCCTGTAAGTGGCGCTTCGCCTTCGGCCAGCGAAATAAAAATAACCGCAGGACGTTTCTTACAAATCGAACACAATACCATAATACACTCTCCGAGCTCAGCATGTTAATTTTAATTATTTCTAGATTTTCTTCTGTGCATGATACTTAAAAATTCAAGAAAGTATTTTATCATGGCATAGAACATTAGTAAAGACGTCAAGAACATAAGAATATTAGTCAAAAACTCGTTTTCTATATCCCAAAGTGCTTTAAACGAGACTATTAAAGCAATCGAAAAATAAAAAAACACAGTAGCCAGTTTGCCGTACCATTTGGCTTTTATAGTCTTTTTTGTTTTTTTTAGCATAACCGCACCGGCTAAAAGCATACATAATTCTTTAATTATTAATATTATCATGAAATATATAATATTTTTGAATTTTATACTCAAGCATATCATGATTGCTATCAAAGTCAGCTTATCGGCAATAGGATCTAAAATTTCGCCGAGTTTAGTCTTTTGATTTAAAATTCTTGCAAATAAGCCGTCTAAAAAATCTGTAACGCCTGAAAAAATCAAAATTTCGCAGGCTTTTATATATTTTTCTTCTAGTAAATTTATCGAAAACGGAATTATGAGAATAATTCTAACAAAAGTCAGAACATTGGGGACATTAAAAATTTTTTTAATATTTAATTCCAATAACTTTTTTTTTATTTCTAATATATTTTTTTTAAAATTAATCATAACAGGCATTTTGAAATATTTGTGTTTTTTACGAACGGCATTTTTGCAAAAAAATTATCGCCAATATTAATATTATCAATCGGATTAAAATCATAAAATTTCACAAAAACAGAAGTCGACTTTATAACACTCGGCGAAAAAATCTTAGGCGGATTACTCCAGTATATTAATAATATTTTTAAAAATAAAATTATGCCCCATATTATAAATAGGCCTTTCAAAAAGCCAAAACATGCTCCTAAAGCCGAGTTAAACTGAGCCAAAACAGGCGCACTAAACGCACTACAAGAAGACTTTGAAATTTTTTTGCAGACAAACATGAGTATACCAAACAAAAACGAACCTAGCAATAATCTTGTTATGTTTAAAATATACGGCGATATCATGTTAAACAAAATTTCTCCGGCGTTAAACTTGCCTAGCAAATTCGAGATTTTTAAACTGTTGACTCCTAAAAGATTTAAAATCGCCAAAAGATATTTTGGAAAAGATGCAATATCGGGCTTTAATAAAAGCTCGCTAAATTTTTTTATCATAACTGGCCTGAAAAAATTATTATGTACAAAAATCGAAATATAAAACGCAACAAAGCCCGAAACAGCAAAAGCAATCAAGCCGCCTACAAAATTCATAAACGGCCTAACTACGCCTTTTTTCCAGCCGTTAATTAAAAAAATAAACGCAGAAAATATAATAGGCGCATCTAAAATTATATTACTTACTAATATATTCAACGTCTTTCACCTAAAATTCTAAATTTTTAAATTTCTAATTTTTTAATATATAAAATTATACTTGATTTATCAAATTTTTATTACTATCAGCATTACTAAAGTACTTGTAATTAGTATTCAAAAAATTCTCCGGCGCCGCCGGAGAAGATACTGAGTTTTTTAGTTTTGAAAAAAACTAACGCTCCTGGCATCGCCAAGAGCAAACAACTTAATTAACTTTTCAAAGCTAATAAAAATATTTATCAAAACTTACATATATCTTAAATTATATAATAATTAGCCAACAATTGCAAAAACTATTCCACCGGCACCTAAAACAATTTTACCAATGCCCATTACCAATGGCTGTAACTTGCCGGGTTTGTTGTCCTTTACCTCACCATATGGTCTGCCGAGCCATTTACCAACAGAACCACCCATACCAAGAGGCCCGTCATCCTTTTCCCCGGTACCAACACCGAAAGCCTGAAGAAGATTAACTACACCAAAGCCTGTGGAAACAGTACCAAGAACGGCTGAACCAACTTTGGCACCAGCACCGGCTTCTACTTTGGCGTTTGGATTTGCACCAGCTAAAACTGCAGCGCAAGCTAAAGAACCAAGAACTTTGCGAGAATTGCGAAACATAAGAAAACCTCCAATAATTTAATTTTTATGGTGAGTTATAAAAGACTCACACGATTCCATTATAGACTACCTGAATAATTTGTCAAGCATTTTTTTTAAAAATTTGAAAAATTTAGTATTTTTCATAAAACTGATTGCAAAATATATACGAACAGGAATTGCCAAAATGAATAAAAATGATAAATTCATATCCCGGCGGCGCCGAGAAAAAACTATTTTTTTTTAGCAACGCCTACAAACAGGCTTTCTGGCGTTATCAGAGAGAATATATTAATTTTTTTAGTGCTGCTTACAGTAGACTTTTTTCGAAACCAGTAATATGTATATCTCCGGCGCCGCCTGAGGGAGTGCTGCCAATTTAATTTTTAAGTTTCAAAAGTAATTTATTTTTTCAAATTTTCGAAAATTTTATCTATCGAGTTAATTGCTTTTGTTTTGTCTTTCGAAGAAAGAGTTCTCAGCGCGAGTATAATTTTTTTTTCTTCAGAACTAAGATTACAAATATTTATATTCTTGCTATCATCAGATTTAGATAATATATCGGACATTACATATTTATTTTTTTCTTCAAGCAAATCATACGGAGCTATTTGAAAAATTTGTGCAAGTTTTTTAACAGCATTCCAGTTCGGAATCGTCTTGCCAAGTTCATAATAAGTATAAGTAGAACGCTCGATTTTTAAAGCATCAGCGACTTCTTGCTGAGTTAAACCAAATTTAGTTCTCAAAATTTTTATTTTTTCTCCGATTTTTTCCAAATCCAAATCACTAGCTTTCTAACACATATATTTATATATTTTATATTATTTAAAAAAATTAATTTTGCCTTTTTGTATATTCTGGCTTACTTTAATCATATTGGCAACTTTTTTAGCTATACCGTCTACAGATAAATAAACTCTTGCTCTTACGCCTTTTTGCATTGTTTTTGAAAAAGTCGTCAAATTATCGCCAACATATTTTTTATAATCTTTCGGAGTAAAATACTTAACCAAATCATTAATTTTTAAAAAATTATTATTTAGTATCTCGTTAACTATTCCTTTTTCTTTTTCTTTTAAATTATTTATTGACGATTTAATTAACGGATTTAATATTTTATACAAGCCCTGACCTGAAACAAATTTATCTATATCAGCATTTATAGTCAAATCGGCAACGCAGGCGATAATAGAATTTTTTATTTGATTTTCGTCGAATTTAAAATCATGCTCTGGCATGACGCCTTTTGCAGTCGCGTTTTCGATTGTGACAATAACATAGCCCGGATTATTTTTGCCAGCAACGTTTTTAGTAACTTGAGTAGACGAACTTATGCCTTGTGCTTTTGATTTTTCGTCAGAAATTTCTTTTAAAATTTTTTGTTCTTCTTGAATAAACGGCACTGATGCCAAAATTTCGCCATATATATTTATACTCCCAACAGATTCTATAAATTTTTTCGAATCAATTTTATTTTGCTTATTATTATCATAATAATATTCGTCTGAAATTAAATATTCAGCTAATTTTTTTAAATCATTACTTATTTCTTGTAATTTTTCTATAATTTTAGAGCTTTCAGTAATTTTTTTATCTTTTTCTTTTTTATTTTTATGTTTTTTATTTTTTATTTCAGTATTTATACTATCTATTTTTTGATTAATAAAAGTAATAGCACCAGTAATAATATCTTTTATTTCATTTTCAGTTCCCGAAACACTTTTTATCGTTCGACTTAAATTTTTATAAATTTTATATAAATACTCATATATTAATTTATTATTATCAGAATTAAAAATTTTCTTAAATTTAGAAGAATTTAAAGATTTAATATTAATCTTTATTTCTTTTAAAATTTCGATTGACTGTGCTGCATTAATATTATTATTTTTATTAATTTGTGTATTATCCTGTACATTATCAGAATTATCTTGAATTTTTTCAATATTAGACTTATATGGGAAAAAATATACCGAACCGGAATTTAGATTATTATTTACAGTTAAATTAGCTTCAAATTTTTTAATTTCGTCAAAATTTATAAAAGACCAAACAATAGAATCCGGCTCGAACATCTCGTGAATTAATTTAACTATGCCCAAAGGACAAAAAGATGCATAAACCCTAATTTTAACAGCGCCCAGACTCATAATTTTAAATAATTTACAGTCTAGATTTACTTCTGCGGCCAATAACGTGGCATAATTACTGTCTATATCTGCGCCGACCGAGAAAAATTTTGCAATTTTTAAGCTCTCAACAGTTACAATTATTTTGCCCAAGTCCATAATCGATACAGACGAAACGATTGTACCCAATATCTTAGCAGAATTTGTTTTTAAAAATCTCTTGCCATTTATTTTTTTAAATTTTGATTCTTTTTGTTCATAATCTTTTAAAAATTTTTCTTTATTTTCAGGTGATTTAATAATTCTTCTAACATTTGCAAGTTTATCGTCTATTTTTTGAATTTTATTTTCTAATTCTTTTTTTCTTGCATCTGAAAATTTTTTCTTTTTGTTTTCGTCTTTACAAAAATCAGCAAAAATTCTATTAGATATAACAAAATCACGATATAACAAAACTTTATTTTTGAATTCTTTTTCCCAAGCATCAAATTCTTGAGTTAAAATTTTTTTCGAATCATCTACAAAACTTATTTCTTCGAAATTACTAAAGCATTTTATTATATTGCCAAATATTTCTTGTAATTTTTTTCTGGCTTGGCCAACTTCCATGTCTTCTATTAAATTATTAATTTCGCTATATTTATTAAAATCAGTAAGCAACTCGTTAATTTTAAATAACTTAGATAATTCAGTTGAAAAATGCATTTTATAATATTTTCTTTTTGTTGCTTCGTCGACTTCGAAATATTCGTCCATATCTAATTCTTTTAATTTTCCGCCGAAATAATTAATAAATTTATTATAATCTTTATATAAATTATACATTATTTTAAGAGTTAAATCTTTAGATGTCGATCTATTTTCTTTTTCAAGCCGTGTTTTACGTTCTTCTGCGTATTTGCATATACTCTCACCTGATTTAATTAAATTTTCTTGTATATTTTTTTTATTATCTGATTTTTTAAGTTCAGATTTTAAATTTTTAAATAATATATTTAATTCTTTATATAATTTTTTAGCTTCGTTATCTTTACTAAAAATACTAGAAGTCTTTTTATAAAGCTTTTTTATATCTTTATTTATTAAATTAATATAATATTTTTTTATATATTCAAAATTTTCAGGTTTAGATTTATCCCCGATTAAAGTATCAAAAGTCTGATTTAGCTCTTCGAATTCTTTGTGAAAAATTAATTTGTTTAAATAACCAAAACTATTATATAAATTAATCAAAATATACTTAACGTCGTCTTCTTCATCATCATGCAGACTTTTTTCGATTATTCTGAGTTTAAGAGCTTCGGAAATATAGTCTTTTATAGCCATCAAATCAGAATAAATATTATTTATATTTATTTCATTATTTTTTTCTTTAATATTTTTTTGAATAGATTCTATAATTTCTGTCGCCAATTTAGATATAATTTTTGCCGAATTATCTTTTTGAAAAAACCAAGATTTATGTCTCTTTAAATTTTTAATATTTTTTAAAATATTTTTCAAACACTTAGTTATATCCAAAACTTTAGAAAAATCGGCAATTTTTTCTTTTTCGTTATCATTACTATTAATTTTAGATTTATTATCTTCATTTTCGTTATTTTCTTTATTTAAATCATTTGTTATATTATTAATAACTTTAAATATATTTTCAGGGATTTCGTCTTTATTAAATTTTTTTAATTCTTCTTGAAGCTTTTTTTTATATTCGTTTTCGCCATACGAAGTATTGCTCATTATATCCTGCAAACTATTAAGTTTTTCAGATAATTTTTTACCTTTTTTTTTATTTACGACTGCAAATAAATCCGGGAAAAACGAAAACTTGCCTTTTACTTTTTTTATTTCAACTAAATATTTCGAAATTTTCTTACGAGTTGGATTCATAATAATCACCACACTTCTGCTTGTTAAATACATTACAGCAAAAATCGGCAAAAAACAAGATTTTTTGTACAGTTTATATATTAATTTTGATTATCAATATAATTAAAGTGATAAAATTATAAAAAATTAAAAACTCTCCTCGAAAATCTCGAAGAGAGAAAGTATTTTAATAAATTTTGTTTACTACTAGCTTCTTATGTAATCAAAAAAATTTATTTTTTTGAAATCATCCCAACTTTATTTTCTAATTCTTTTATTTTTTCTTTATTTTTATCATTTTCATTTTCTAATTCTTTTATCCTTTTTTTGTTCTCAAAACTATTATTAACAGTATCTCCCAGCACCCAACAAACACCACCAAACGCAATGTCAACTACTCCATTACAGATTTGTATACCACCGCCAGAATCTACCCTACTAATACCATCGATTAAATTTAAACAACCATTGGCTACATTGAGAACTCCCACTAAACCAAGTACGTAGCTTGCCCAACCTGCTTCACACTTAGGAGTTGCCCAGAACATCGAGAAACCACATAACGCTGCGCAAAACTTTTTGCCAAACATAAGTAAAACCTCCGAAATTTTTTTAAAATCTGGTACCGAACAAAAGCCGGCAACGGTCATTCTATCACATACAAAAAAAAAAGCAAATAAAGAAACAGAAAAAGAAATCATAGAAAGAGAACGAGACCAACAATAAGTTTTACGAGCAAAGCGAGCAAGGTAATGACGAAGAAGACGATTCATACGTTCAACAGTGTAGGTATTAGATTTACCAATCAAATGCTTGTTACTTGGAATAATATCGTAAACTGAAAATTTATCAGTAGCGTAAAATTTAGCATCAATATGCGAAATGTTTTCACAAAGTTTTTCGAAACTTTCAGAACTTCGGTCGCCCACAAAAAAGCCAACAAGTTTTTTAGTCACTCGATTTACAGCTGTCCAAAGCCATATATTTTTTTTTGAAATTTATACACA
>JAGBNX010000018.1 GCA_017634155.1 Clostridia bacterium
GCTAATTTTTTTACTCGAATGTCTAAAATAAGAATCTGTACTACAACCTAATCCAACAACTGTATTATTTTTTTTGTTAAGGCAATTAAAAATATAATTCAACAGGTAATAATCAATAAATACCGGCTTAGACGATTTAATATAAAGCCTAGACAAACCATCTGTTCTTAATATATTTTTTGGAATAAAATAATCCCCTATACGCAACACCTTAGGGTTTATGCTTGACGTATAACCCAAACCAATTATAAACTTTGCTCCACGATTTATTAATATTTCTAGAGTATGTGCAACAATTGGAGCACCATCACCTGTTAAAAAAACCCGTAATTTTATATCTTGTATCGTAAAATCAAAAAAGTTTCTTTTCAACTTTAAATCAGCACATTTTTCATTAGTATTTGATATTTTTTTCATAAAATCATAAATATCTCGATTAAACACTAACAGAATATATTCAGGCACAGGTGGCGATTTATTTAGCCCAAAAACACTAATATATTTTTCTATTTGAAATTCCGTACAAATATTATTACCATGAAAATACATTTTTCTCCTAATTATTATATTTTTCTGCGAGCAGCATAGATAAAGCTATTGCAGTTGCGTTTTCAGAATTTTCAAAAACTGCCATATCGTCTATTATCTCACCAATTTTTTCAGAATGCAATGCGTTTTTGATTAATTTAGCACCATGTCCAGTTACTAATATTTTTAATTTTGTATTATATAGCCAATTACGATTTATAATTCTATTACAATTATCTATAATTTTTCTCATTTGTTTTTTATAAACATAATTAGCCATTTTTACTATTTTATCACATTCTATTAACGTTTTATCAGCACAAACAGAACGTGCAATGGCATCGAGAGAATTAGTTCTAGTAATTTTTATCTTTTTGCCAGAAAAAGGATGTAACATCTCAAGTTCTTTTATCATTCCTAATGAATATATTGTTTTAACGCCAATGACAGACAATTTTGATTATTTTGCAGATAATTTACCACAATTCGAAATATCTGAAGTAAGAATTTCATTTTTTACAAAATCAAACTATATAGAAAGAAAAAATCAAATCACAGAGTTACTTTTGCAATACGATTTTAATATTACCGGAAGATGGTATATAGGTCACGAAGATGATACTGGATATCATCATTACGCTATAGACGTAGAAAAAAATTATAAATTTAATTAATTTAGGAGTTAAAAATGGCAACAATTGGTTTTGATTCGCTGTATTATGCGAAAATAACGGAAGATTCAAACGGAAACGAAACATACGAAGCGCCAATTAAGTTGGCAAAAGCTATAACAGCTGAACTATCGGTTGAACTTGCAGAGGCAACGCTTTTTGCAGATGATGGTGCTGCTGAAATAGTCAAAGAATTTAAGTCAGGTACTATTTCTTTGGGAATTGATGATATAGGAATAACAGCCACACAGGATTTAACAGGTGCAAAAATTGATAACAATAATGTTTTAATTTCAACAAGTAACGACAGCTGTAAGTCTGTGGCAATAGGATTCAGAGCAAAAAAATCAAACGGAAAATACAGATATTATTGGCTTTATAGGGTAAAATTTGGAATTCCGGGAGCAAATTTGCAAACTAAAGGTGATTCCATAACTTTTTCAACACCTACAATTGAAGGAACCGTTACCAGAAGAAATAAATCGGATGGCCTTAATAACCATCCTTGGAAAAGCGAAGTTAATGAAGATGATAGCTCGGTTCCAAGCAGTGTAATATCCAGTTGGTTTAGCGCAGTTTATGAGCCAAATTTTACAGAATCTGAGCAAAATAGCTGACTACAAAGGAGAAATTCAAAATGTTATCAGATAGAAATTCAGTTATAAAAATAGGTGATAAAAATTACGAACTTATTCTTACAACGAAAGCTACAAAAGAAATTGCAAAAAGATATGGTGGACTCGAAAATTTAGGTTGTAAATTGATGAAATCCAAAAATTTTGAAATAGCAATAAATGAAATAATCTGGCTTTTAACACTTCTTGCAAATCAGAGTGTACTTATTCACAATTTAAAAAATCCTGAAACTCAAAAGCCGCTTATCAAGGAAGAAGAATTAGAGCTTTTAACTACTCCATTGCAGCTTGCTGAATACAAAGAGGCAATAATCGAAGCCATGAAAAAAGGAACAAAAAGAAATATAAAAAGTGAAAATTCAGATTTAAAAAATTTAAAAAACGAACTGACCGAGTAAGTGACGAAGAGTTTTTTACTCGGCTTTTTTATATAGGAATATCGAAATTAAATTTAAACTCGAACGAATTTTGGCTTATGCCGATAGGCTTGATTCTTGATTTATGGGAATGTCATAAACAGTATTATGGAATATCAAAGCCTAAAATACAAAAATATATTGATGAAATTATTCCAAATGGAATTTAATTTTAGACATAGGGAGGTGTAAAAAATGTCAGATAATTTCGGAATCAAGATAGGAGTAGAAGGAGAAAGAGAATTTAAAAATTCATTGAGGGAAATCAATAATTCATTTAAAGTTTTGGCAAGTGAAATGAATTTAGTTACTTCAGGATTTTCAAAACAAGAAAATTCAATGAATTCTTTATCTTCCAAAAGCGAAGTTTTAAACAGACAAATTGCAATGCAAAAAGAAAAAATAGAGATTTTAAGACAAGCGCTGAATAATGCTACAGAATCTTTTGGTGAAAATGATAAGAGAACCAAAGCATGGGCTGAAAAATTAAATAACGCAGAAGCAGATCTTAACAAAATGGAAAATACATTGGCAGAGTATAAAACAGGTTTGGAAGAATCAAATACTCCCTTAAATAGGCTTACTTCTGAGCTAGAAGAACAAGGTGAAGAATTAAAAGAGCTTCAAACACAATACAAAAATGTAGTACTTGAACAAGGCAAAAATAGCGATGAAGCCAAAACGCTCGCCGAAAAAATTAAAGATTTGAATGGTGATATTAAAGAAAACAAAGATAAATTAAACGAAGCCGAGAATGCAACCGACGAACTTGGTGACGAGATGCAGAATACTGGAGAAAAAGCAGAATCTTTAAGTGACGGATTTACCGTAATGAAAGGCGCTATAGCAAATTTAATATCTGATGCAATAAAAAAGCTTGGTCATGAGCTTATAAATCTTGCAAAGTCTATTATTAGTAAAGGAATAGAGTTTGAAAGTGCATTTGCAGGTGTAAAAAAGACAATAGAGGCTACCGATGAAGAGTTCGAGGAATTTGAACACGGACTTAGAAACATGGCACAAACTATGCCGACTACAGCATCAGAATTGGCAGCTATAGCCGAATCAGCCGGTCAGCTTGGAATTAAAAACGAAAATCTTATGCTTTTTACTGAAACAATGGCAAATCTGGGAGCTGCAACAAATATGAGTGCCGAAGAAGCAGCTACTTCGCTTGCACACCTTGCAAATATCACGGGTATGAGCCAAGAAAAATTCAGCAATTTAGGATCATCAATTGTTGCGCTTGGAAATAATTTTGCAACAACGGAATCTGAGATCACAAAAATGGCTTTAAACATTTCAGCTGCAGGGACTCAGGTAGGTATGACCGAAGCGGATATTCTGGGAATAGCAGGTGCACTTTCATCATTGGGGCTTGAAGCTCAAGCAGGAGGCACTGCGATATCAAAGGCGATAATTCAAATGGCGAATGCATGTGAAACTGGGAGCAAAGATTTAGAGTACTTTGCAAAAGCAGCCGGGATATCGACATCAGAATTTCAAAAATATTTTGCGGAAGATGCAACGGGAGCATTAGTAGCATTTATTTCGGGGCTTGGAAACTTAAAAGACGAAAGTGCGCTTCAATTTTTGGATGAAATGGGAATAAGCGAAACTAGGCTTCGTGATGCATTACTTAGAGCTTCGAATGCAAATGAACTTTTTACAAATGCTATAAAAACTTCTAATGAAGCTTGGAACGAAAATTCTGCTCTTGCTAGTGAGGCTCAAAAAAGAGGTATTGACAAAATATATAGAAAATGAAAAAATATTCAGGAAATAAAACATGGAGCGAAAAATGGAAAACGGAAAGATATGTCCAAAATGTTATGGAAAAGAATGTACAAAAAATGGAATAGTAAAAAATAAACAAAGATA
>JAGBNX010000019.1 GCA_017634155.1 Clostridia bacterium
GATAAAAAAGATGTGTGGAAAAGCATGGAGTAACCCGTATGTAAAAGCATCGACAAGTGCTGTTGGTACGCTTGCAATTATAATCTCTTCAAAATTGATTTATGATGCGATTAAAAATAATAAGAATATAAACGGAGTTAATTTAACTCCTGCTGATACTGCTTGGATTAAAAAAAATATGATTTTATTTGATCAAAAATTCCCGCTTTGTTGGCACAATGTCTTTATGCAGTTGCTTTTGTGCCCAGAATATATTTATTATTCGAATTTACCAGATCATCCAATTCGTAAATCTAAAAAAATTATGACTATGATTGATTTTGCTAAATCAGAGCTTAATAAAAAATTTACTGGTAATTTTCTCAAAAGAAAAGTAGGAGTCCTGTTGGAAGTCCGTCAAATGCCAGATGATATTTTTGATAAAGATGCTACAGGTAAGTTAAAATTAAATAATTATTCGTCAAATAAAACCTGGCTAACTGATGGTAAAAAACATGGTTTTGTATTACATGATTTATATGCTATCCGTGATGGCGACTATCGATTTGATGGTATTCAAGTTAACGAGTTAGGAATATTTGATGTACCAGTTACCGAGTATTGTGACTCTGATGAAATACTTGAACGTACCGATGATGATGTATACTATGTGGAAAAGCCAATTAGCGAAGTCAGTGCAGCCAAAGTACGAGAAGCTAGAATGAATAATAGTATCAGTAAAGTATACGGTTGGTATAGTTACGAAGATAAAGAAAATGCTATGAAATATTATACCCAAAGAGCTGAAAATATTTTGATAGAGTACGGTAGAGAAACGCTCAATGAGATTCCTGCTAAAGATATAAATTGCTGTCAAAAATATGGTTATTATCCGACTTTTGTTGTAATTTTTGATAAGGTAGATTACTCTAGTGTTCCACATTACCATTGTTGTTATATAGTTTATGATAAAAATAAAAAAATAAAATTTTTTTTATGGGGCGACGGAATCAAAAATGGCTTCAGAGTTATACCAGAAAATGAAAGTTTAGAAAAATTAAATAAATATTCAGTCATTTGGGTTAAATATTCGCGCAGCGATATCGTAGAAAAATTTTATACACCATAAATAAATAAAAATGCAAATTAACTAATATTAAATTTGAGTTTGAACTAAATAATAATTTTTTATTATTGATATGATTTTAGTTTGAAATTTCAAAAATTTTTTTGTGCATTTTCGAATTCCGATTTTAATCTTTTTTTTTTGGAATCAAAATATTTAGCAAGTTTAAAAAATCCCCAAGCAGCAAGTCCAGAAACAGGGCATAATATTGCACTTCCCACACCAAAAACGAGGTCAACATCAAATGGACCACTTTTATGAATCCCTTTTCTTGAATCGTTTATAATACTAGCTAACGTAATCAAAGACATACTGGAAACTACAACTGAACCCCAAGCTGCAATCTTTGATGCGATTTTGCCTATTTTATATACCGATTCCCATATCGAAGTATTATCAGGTTCCGGCTCTAAATCACCAGATTCTAACGACAATACGTCGTGAGATTCTTGTGTCGGTACACTGCTAGGCTTTGGCATCATATTATTAGACTTGGATACTGTTATATTTTCGGACTCTGACTCACAATCAGACGCGCAACAAGTTTTTGACGTACCAGCAAACGATAAAAGAACACTACAAAGTACCGACATTATTTTTTTGTTTTTCATAATCTGGTCACACTTTCTTTTATTTTAGTTAAATATATCATATTTAAGGTACAATACACATTAAGTAATCAAGTAACCAGTTATATGGTATCATAAATTCACTAACTGATCAATAGGAGCTGAATAAAATAAAGCTTTTTAATATGCCTATTTCGAATCTAAAAGGCGTAGGCAAAAATACTGAATTATTATTTAAAAAATTAAATATCACAAGCGTCGGAGAACTCTTGACTTTTTTTCCGGTTGATTACGAAGACTGGAATAATATGAAAAATATCGAAGAATGTTATGAAAATTACGAAAAAAATTCTGTTGTTCAGATCGAAGTTCTACAAGAATATTCGTGCATAACAAGTTTTAATAATAAAAAAATTTATAAAGTAAAATGCTTTGAAATAAATAATATTCAAAATTTAATAAACATAACTTTTTTTAATAATAAATTTACTCCTATGAGTATGAAAAAAAATCAGAAATTTCTTGCCATGGGCGAAGTCAAAATAGGCTATAATAATATTTACGAATTAATTAATCCTAAAATAAGATTATTAAATAATAATAATAATA
>JAGBNX010000020.1 GCA_017634155.1 Clostridia bacterium
CCCATGTTAATTTTGGCATTTTCGATCGGACTCGTGCCGTCGGTAACGTTGAAAGTCACATCATAAGTTGTTACTTCATTTGTTGGCAAAACTAGGGCCAAAGGAAAACGCACCAATGGGTCGGGCTGCAAGATATTTACAGGATTTGGAACCTCCCAACCGAGACGCATCGTGCATCTGGCAGCAATCATATCTTGTTGCATCAAGTTGTAGACAATTTTTCCTGTTTCAGGGTCACTTACCACTCCTTGGGTGAAAATTTCGAACTCTATATCTTGTCTTATCGCATAAACGCATTTTTTAAAATCTCCGACGATATATTTAGCTTTATTCGAATCCCACGAAGAATTTTCGACATAAATTTTTTCAAGACCATCGAGCCAAGTGGCATTTATAGGCTGGCCGGTCGAATCCACTATTCTTCGTAGCTCAGAGCGCATTCCCACGCCTCCCATGATGGCGCTTGGAATATACCCAGAGGATTCCACTTTTGCCATTGCAGCATCTGTATCGCTCAAAAAATTCGAAGTCGCTGTAACTGTCGCACCGGCATTAATTATAGTATTTATAAGGCTTGCGCGGAACATCGCAGGTTTGTCTTCTCCGGTTATGATCGCGGCGTCAATTTTTTTGTGCATATCCTGGACAACATTGCGTTTCACGGTTTCCCAGACGTCAATCGCTGAATCTCGAATGCTATTTATGGAAATAGGTACTATTGTTGCTAGTTCCTGAGCTATAATTCGTTTGTTTGCCCACTCGAGATTCGTGGTTTTCTTGAATCCAGTGTTACCGCTGACCCAATATGACACTGGCAAAGCATCTAAAATTCTGAGCTCGGTTTCAGATGTGCTCATGTCATTTAGCCTAGTAAAATGCCCTAAAACTGCACTTTTTTTGGTTATTTCTTCTATCACTTCTTTTCTGATTTCAGGTGTAATCAATGCCTGAATGTCAGAATCGCTAATCATTGCCATGTTTGCCTCCTAAATTTATTCCTTATTAAGTTAAAGGAGTTCTCTCCGGCGCCGCCGGAGGGAATATATATCTTTTTTAGCAATACTTTCGAAAAAAGTTTATTGACAAATTAAAAAATATATGATATAATTTTTATGTATTTTGAAAATAGGAGTGATATTTGTGATTAAAAAAAGTATAATGGCAAAGTCATTGACAATGTTAACGTTTTTTGGTGGTATCAAAACCAAAGCTTTTGTTTATTTTCCTGAATATCTTGGCCGAAATATACATGGCGGCCCATGCCGATTATTGGATGAAAATCAAAATATAGATGAAAAAAATATTATAAAAAAATGTATCGAAATAAATAAAGAACTCATTAAATTAGTTGATAGATTTACGGATTATCAAAATACAGTAAAAAAAATTATAAATCAAATAAGAATTTGGTTTGACGAAATACAAAAATCCAAAAGATTTGAAGAAATCAGCAAGACAAAAGAATTTAAAGAAAAAATGGATAAGTACGACGAAGATGAATTTTTTGAAAAAAAAATAACAAGAGACTTAGTTTATAACTTTTATACTCTTTTGCCCGAAGATGAAAGAAAAGAATTTGATAAAAAAGCTGAAGAATTTAGAAATAAATTATTAGATATTTTAAAAAACGAAGAAAAAAAATTTAATGGCTGCGGCGAGCGTTTTACAGAATTAACTTCAAATTTTGATTCTTTAATTAAAACATTAAAATTTGAAGAATATAATGAAAAAACAGCGAAAGATACTTATGAAAAGTTCCACTGTATAAATTTAAATCTAATAGAAAAGAAAAAAATATTAAGTTTTATGTTATCTCGCACAGGAATAGGCAATCACGAAACAATAAGTTTTATGTTATCTCGCACAGGAATAGGCAATCACGAAACAAGAAGAGACATACGAGAAGGACATGGCTGTAAATACACTGTATATGGATACGATTTTAAAAATCCAACGTTATTAATTGATGAATTTAAAGAGTTTTTGAAAAATGTTAATTTACATAAACAATATGTTGAAATAAATGATTTAAAATATAGTTTTCCTCTTAATATTAATAATTTAATGCGTGGTCAAAACAAGATTTCGGAACTTAAAATTCAAGTATATATTTTTAATCAAAGGCAAAAGTTGATGAATGATGACAAAAATTACATAAATGATACTAATAAAGATTTTGAATTTTTATTGCAAAATTTGTAAATTTTAAAAATTTATTTTCTGAAATGCCTAAATTAAACAACGAAGAAACTAAAAAAATTGGTAAATAAAAATAAAATTATTAAAAGTTCTAAAAATTTTGTCATTTTTTCAATACAATCCTTGATTTTTTCCAGATGAATTCCAAGTTGTTGGAGATTCCAAATTCTAAACTCTGCAGCACCTGTGATTACTTCATTTTGAACGATTCGAGCTACAATGTCGTCAAGCGCAAATTGCACTAAATTGTCATATAATTTTATCAATTTATCAGTATTTACATAATTTTTCATAATTCATCACCAAATTTCAGCTCTTTTTCGTTGTTATTTTTTCTAATTTCTTCAATCTTTGCGCGAGCAGTTTGCTCATCTTCGCCGTACCAATTCATGCGATACTCAACCAAACTTTGAGCGTCCATTGCAACGTCTTGCCTGTCTTGAAGCCGATTCTGCTCTTTGCTTTCAATAATCGAATCGTCAAAATCGATATTTATGATTTCGTTCTGAATATTGAACAAATTTGTTGAATTTCCGATTTTAATAATCGCTGAAATTAGCTCAATCAAAGCATTTTCAAGC
>JAGBNX010000021.1 GCA_017634155.1 Clostridia bacterium
AATTTAAAATAAAAAAAAATAAAGTTCAAGAATTTAAATCAAAACTCGAAAATCTTTTGTCAACAAGTATTTTATTTTAAAAATATTAATAGAATATATATTTTTAAAAACAAAATTAATAAATTTTTGGCATTCGACTTTTTTCAAAACTAGAATCATTGTTGAAAAAACTGAATGTATAATTCTATGGATATACTGTTAGGCTACTTTTTCATATTTTTTAATTTATTTTCTTATAAAAAATCTTGACAAAAATAAAAATTTATGATATAGTCAAAAGCGTAATCTCATTCATGAGGTTCTGTTGTGTATGAGTTGAATTTTTAAATTTTAGGAGGAGTTATTATGCGCAAAAATTTCAGAAATAAATGTGTAGCTTTTATGGTGTTTGCGTCAGTTTTAGGTAATAAAACTTCGGCAATGGACTCAAATAAAAATCAGGTGAAAAGTCCGCAAACCCTTGGGGCAGTAGGGGGGGCGAGAAATCAAACTAAAAAAATTGCGAAAATTGTCGGCTTTTCAGTTGCTGGATTAGCTACTTTGGAAGTAATTCATAGTATCTTAGGAGGATTTACGGATCTTGGAATTGGTAAGGGTTCTATAGGAAGATTAATAAAAAATCATGTAAAAAATAATCAGCCTGGTCCTGGGGAGCAAGACGATGAAAATTCAAAGAAGAAAGATGATCAGCGTGATCCTAAACATAAAAAAACAGAGAGAAATTTTGATATAATTAATGAAAAGTTAAAAAATGTAAAAGTTGATAATGAATTTAAGAAATACAAAGATTTAATGCTCAGAATGTTTGAGTATGTTGGGGAAAAAATAAAGAAATGTTCATTAGAAGATTTAAGAAATATTGATATTTTCACTTATAAATGCGAAAATCATGACGCCGTCAATGAAGAGCTACTAAATATTTTTTCTGGTGAAGGGCAAATATCGAATATTGTGGTCGACTTTGAAAGTATGAATTACTTTGAAATCAAATTTTATTTGAATGGCAAAGGAAGAAAAATAATGTTATTTGACACTGGTTCAGAGACAGAATTTGACTATTTTGCTTCAGTAGATGATGATGTAGAGGTATTTTATTACCGAATTGGCTACGGTGAGTTAGGTTTGCAATCAGATAATAAAAATAACGAGTAAAATTTCTTTCCTCCGGCGTTGCCGGAGGTGAATTTATATCTTTTTTTCGATAATTTTTATTTCTTCGTTATTAAACTTAGTTTCGTTCTTGACTATATCTTTTATTTTATAAACGTTTTCTTTGGTTAAATCTGTTTTAAAACTTACTATTATATTACAGCCGTCTTTGCCGATTTTTGCCACACAATCGATTAAATTATCGTCCATTTTAGATTTTATCAAAGTTTCGATTTTGCTTTCTTGACGAATTTCTTGTATAATTTTTTCTCTGTATTCTTTATCATCAGAAGCTATTTCTGAAATTTGCTTTTTATATTTTTCTTTTTGTTCGCGTTCATTTTCAAAAAATAATTTGATTTTTTCAATATCTTGATTATTTTTATTTTTATTTTCGATATTTGTGCTACTTGCCAAAACTGAATTTTCGTCAGATTCTTCGTTTTGCATAATATTTATATTGTTTTTTAATGCTCTTTCAGGCGACAGCCAATAATTTATACCAACGGCTGCTCCCAATGAAACAATAATAGACGCTAAAACTATGTATCTTTTATTAATTTTTATAGGCTTCATGTTTTTACCTCTCGTATTTTATTTTCTAAATTTTGTTACACAAATTTTGTTTGAATTTATATCTAGTGCCACTGAGACCATTTTGATAATATTTTCGCGGACTTCTTGATTTTTGGCTCCTTGGCAGGAAATCACGGCGCCTCTGATTTTGGGCTCTATTTTTTTTATTATCACGGGAGTTTCGTTGCCGTTTGAATCTTTAGTAGTAATATATTTCTTCTCGATATCATCAGTTTTTCTTTTTAAGTTTTGATTATAAGAATTTTCATCAGTAATAACTTGAGAATTTTCTTTTTTTTCAGCTAAATAAATAATTTCTTCGCCTTCATCGAGCGTTATTAAGACTTTTGATTTTCCAGCGCCTTCGATATTCGAAACCATGTCTGCAATATCATTCTGAATTTTTTCTATAAATTCTTGATTGCCAGAATTTTCAATAATTTTATTTTTTTTATGTTTAAAAAAACTCGGGGCAATCAATAAAATAATGCCAATTATAAATAAAATAACAATAATTTTTTGGTTTTTATAAATTTTCTTAAAATTAAATTTTTGGACTTCTAAATTTTTAAGCATCTTAACTCCAAATTAATTTATTAGATAAAAATCTATTTTGAATTCTTTTTTTAATTCTTGTATCAAATTTTTTTGATTTTTATTATCAACCCCTTTGCCAAACGAAATTTTGCAATAAACTCTGGAATTTTTATTTATATATACGCAGATCTTGTCTTCTTTTATGCCTCTTTTGTGCAAAAAATCTGCAATTTTTTCTCTGATTTTTGATTTTGCCAAGTTGTTTATTCTGTTTTCGAGTTTATCTTCAATTTTTTTATTATTTGATTCAGCCGAAAAATTAAATTTAGGCATTTTGAAATTTTTGATTAAATTTAATAAATTCAGTAAAAAAAATATCGCAAGTACGCTTTTTATAATTTTATTAAATTTGCTTTCAGAAATAAAAAATTCTGAAATAATGCAAATCAAAGCGCTCGAAAATATGGTAATAATCCAAGAAAAATACATAATCAAATATTCCTGATTTTAATTTATATTAATTTAAATATTAACTTTCATGGCAATACTCGTTGCAAAAATAAATAT
>JAGBNX010000022.1 GCA_017634155.1 Clostridia bacterium
GATAAAAAAGATGTGTGGAAAAGCATGGAGTAACCCGTATGTAAAAGCATCGACAAGTGCTGTTGGTACGCTTGCAATTATAATCTCTTCAAAATTGATTTATGATGCGATTAAAAATAATAAGAATATAAACGGAGTTAAATTAACTCCTGAAGATATTTCTTATATTAATAATAATTATATTTTATTTGCGCAAGAAACCCCGTATTGCTGGAATAACGTTTTCTGGCAACTTTTTGCTAGTCCTGATAGTTTGAGTTTTATAAACGATAACTATTTGATTCATGATTCTGAAAAAATGTTGAATGCTTTTAATTTTATTAAAAAAGAGTTTAGTAAACCAATAACAGGGAATCGTCTGTGTAGAAGAGTAGCAATCGATGCAAAAACCCGGGAAAAACTGATGCCAGATGACGTAGGTCGTACAGAGCAATATTGGCCAAGACCAAGTTGGATAAAAGACAGACAATTTCATGCTACGATGTTGGATCCATTTTATATTAGAGATGAAGATTATGTTTGGGATAATATAAAATTTCAGTACTTTGGTATAGTTGAGTCATTAATAGAGAAAAAAGTTAAAAATAATAGGATTAGAAAAGACTTAATGGATTGTTTAAGCACTGAAAGAATGGAAAAGACCAATAATTTTTTAAAAAGTGTAAATCCAAAGCCAAGAACGTTTATGGTAGAGCATCGCCCAGACGAAGTACCACTAGATTGCTGCCGAGAATCAAATTATTTTCCTACTTTTTTCTTAATCGCAGGTACACATTTTGTATCATCCAATATTTTATATGATAAAAATAAAAATATTAAATATTTCCTGTGGTTTGATGGCTTTAACGATGACGTTGAAGTTTTGTCAAAAGATAAAGGACTGGCGCGATTGATTGACCGTAGTAAAATTAGCAGAGAAGTTTATGTTAAATATTCACGAGATGATATTGCAGAAAAATTTTATACAGTATAGTTGCTAGAAAGTGGCTTATATTTGAATATTTTACGAATGTTGAGTTTTAAAAATTCAATCTTTTTTGAGTTTTTGAAGTATCGTGTTTGATTTTTATTTTTAATAATTGAGAATAATTGATAATTTTGTCTTATATTGCGGCTTATCTGTTGACTTATTTAAAGATTTTTAGTACAAAATAGTATCACAGTACTCATCAAAAAAGTAAATTATTAGGGGTGGATTTTTTGTCTAATAAAAAAATTGTAATAAATAAAAGCATGAATCTAAGAGGGAGCGTTAAAATTGCCGGCGCTAAGAATTCGGCTTTGGGGATTTTGGCGGCAATTGTTTGCGTTGGTGAGCCGTGTATAATCGAAAATGTACCGGATATAAGCGATGTTGCATTAATGTGCAGTATATTATCAAAGCTTGGCGTTAAAATAGATATGATTAGTAAAAATTCTATTAAAGTTGACCCAAGAAATATAACTTTGACTTGCGCGAATTTTGACGAAATTAGGCATATGAGGGCGTCTTATTATCTTTTAGGTGCACTTTTAAGTCGGTTTGGTGAAGCAAGTGTTGCAATGCCTGGCGGGTGTGATTTTGGATTGAGACCTATGGACCAGCATATAAAAGGCTTTGAGGCTTTGGGTGCCAAGTGTGAAACTATCGGGGGGATTACAAGTGTCAAATGCAAGCATCTTAAAGGCGGAAGAGTTTATCTTGACGTAGTCTCGGTCGGGGCTACGATAAACACTATGATAGCGGCCGTGCGGGCTGAAGGGACTACAATTATAGAAAACGCTGCAAAAGAACCTCATGTCGTTGATTTGGCAAATTTTTTGAACAGCTGTGGTGCTGATATACACGGCGCAGGTATTGATGTTATAACTATTAATGGCGTAAAATCTTTAACAGGTACAAGATATCAGATAATTCCGGATCAAATAGAGGCAGGCACATATATGGCTGCCTCGGTTGCTACTCAGAGCGATATTTTAATTACAAACGTAATACCCAAGCATTTAGAAGCAATTTCAGCAAAACTCCGTGAAATTGGCGGTGAAATTGAATTTTTTGAAGATTCTGTTCGTGTTTCCTGTAATAATAAAAATCTACGTAAGTGCAATGTAAAAACTATGCCGTATCCGGGTTTCCCTACGGATATGCAGCCACAGATAGTGGCGCTTCTCAGCGTATGCGAAGGCACCAGTATGGTAACTGAAGGCGTTTGGGAAAGCAGGTTTCGTTATATTTCGGAGCTTAGAAGAATGGGAGCAAAAGTTTCGGTCGACGGCAGACTGGCAGTTATCGAGGGTGTAAAAAATCTCGTAGGGACAAACGTGAAATCAGTCGACTTGCGAGCTGGTGCGGCTGTTATTATTGCGGGTCTTATTGCCGACGGACAAACACGTATCGAAAATATTAGTCATATTGAACGCGGTTATGAAAATATAGTCGGAAAATTATCAAACTTAGGTGCTGATATAAAAAATATAATCGAAACCCCAGAAAAAGTTTTTCTTGGTGCATGCTGATTTGAATTTATAATTAAAAAAACACAACAGGATTTTTTATGGCTTAGTACTTCCTCTGGATCCGACGGAGCTTGATACTCGATCAAAAATATATATTAGACTTTTTTCGAAACTGATAGTAGATATTCTCGCCAGCAACGCCGGAGAGGGTGTTTATGATTCAATTTTTAAGTTTCTGAAGAAGTCTATTTTTAGTCACATATTCGACTATATATTTTATAGATTTTATCTTTAAGTTTTTTGATTAAAAAACTTTATCGATTTAAATTTAAAATTAGTTTCTAGTGTAAAATTTATAAATTCGTTTGCCTGGGATATTAATTCCGGATTTTTTAGCGAACTTATTAAGCTTGCGCTCAATTTTCCGTGCTGTTCTGTGCCGAAAAAATCTCCAGGGCCTCTTATTTCTAAGTCTTTTTGTGCCAAATAAAAACCGTCATTAGATTTTTGCATCGTTGTTAATCTTTCGATTATATTTTTAGATTTTTTATTGCAAATTAAAATACAATATGATTCTTTTTCGCTTCTGCCAACGCGGCCGCGCATCTGATGAAGCGATGCAAGTCCAAATTTTTCGGCGTTTTCTATCATAATAACGGTCGCATTTGGAACATCGATTCCGACTTCAATAACAGTCGTACAAATTAATAAATCGATTTTTTTATCATAAAATTTTTGTAAAATAAAATCTTTTTCATAAGAACTCATTTTACCGTGTAAAATTCCGATATTAAAATTTTCAAAATAATTTTTTATTATTTTTGATTTATAATTTTCAACGTCTGCCTCTGTAATTTCTGATAATTCGTTATTATTATTATTATTTTTATTTTCTGTTACTCGTGAACAAACTATATATGCTTGATTACCTGAATTTAATTCTTTTTTAATAAATTTAAAAGCCAAAACGCGTTGCGAATTTTTGATTATAGTAGTCTTAATTTTTGCTCTATTTTTTGGCATTTCGTTTATGACAGAAATATCTAAATCGCCGTAAATAATCATGGCAAGACTTCTTGGAATAGGCGTCGCGGACATGACTAAATAATGCGGATCGTTGCCTTTATTTAATAATTTTTTTCTTTGCTCGACGCCAAATTTGTGCTGTTCATCAGTAATAACAAGCGCCAGTTTTTTAAATTCAATATTATCTGATATTAACGAATGTGTACCTATTAAAATTCCGGGCATGCCGAGCATAAATTTTGTAATTATATTATTTCTTTCTTTAGTTCTTGTAGAACCTGTTAAAATATCTATATTTTCATGATTAATTATTTTTGAAAAAGTATTATAATGCTGCATCGCCAAGACTTCAGTTGGTGCCATGATAGCAACTTGAAAGCCAGATTTTAAAGTATTATATGCAAGTGCCATTGCAATTACTGTTTTGCCAGAGCCTACATCGCCTTGCAAAAGTCTGGACATTTTTTTGCCGCTGGACATTTCGTTTATGCATTCTAAAATAATTTTTTCTTGCGAGTTTGTAAGTTTAAACTCTAATTTTTGTTTAAATTCATCAAAAAAATTACTAATAATAAAATTCGATTTATAATTATTTTTTATTTTTTTTACTGATAATATCCAAGATACTAATTCTTCAAAAATAATTCTTTTTTTAGCAAAATAAATTTCGTCTTTTGATTCTGGAAAATGTATTTTTTTTATAACAAAATCGAGCGAAGGCAAATTAAATTTTTTTAAAAACTCTTCAGGAATAGTTTCAGGTATTTTTTCTGGCAAAAGTTTTAAGGCTTCTGACACAAATTTTTTTATTCTTAACGAAGAAAGATTTTTTGTCTGAGAATAAATTGGCTCTAATTTAAAATTATTATTATTA
>JAGBNX010000023.1 GCA_017634155.1 Clostridia bacterium
AATTATAATTAGAACACTTGACAAAATATAGATATTCAAATTATAATTGAAAGTAGAATCTGTATAGGTACAGATCAGTATGATGCTGTCTCAAAACGGGTTTCAGATCTTTCAAATTATTTTAATTTTTTTAGGGAGGAGATCTTATGGGTAGGTCTAGTAAAAGCAAGTTAGCTATTACATTATTGGGAACGTTAGCTTTTGGTGCCAAGTGCTCAGGCACAAGATTTGAATAAAAATCAAATTGCCAAAGCGGATGGTTTTAATATTAATGGTACAAATTCGGTACAAAATTCTGGAAAGTTAGGTCGTGTTACTGGTAAAACCAAATCAATAGACTGGAAGAAAGTCGGGAAAATTGGAGGCATTACGGTTGGCGGATTAGTTGGTTTAGAGGGGATCCATAGTATCTTCGGATTCACAAATTTGACTGTTGGTAAAGGTTCTTTAGGAAGATGGATAAAGGAACATGGGAAGAAAGATGATCATCAGCAACAATTGCCAGATCGGGGCCGCTGGACTCAAAACCTAATCAGAAAAAATTGCTAAATCAGGAATTGATAGACTCAGAATTTGGAAATAAACAATCTCCGAAAGAGAATAAGAAAGATAACAATACTTCAAGCCAAGCGCCAGCTCAAGTTTCAGTTCCAGTTCAATCGCAAGTTCCATCCAATGTGCCGTCTGGTATCGGCCAATATTTCAATGAAAACGTGCAACTCATTGAAAAGATAGCAAAGGCAGCTGAAACTCAAGCAAATAAAGATTGGTTTAAGGATTTGGCGCTCTGCTTTGTCAAAAATGCACCTAAATATATGTCTGGTAACAATGCTTTCAGCGGATTTGTTAGTGCTTGTGAGGGCAATTCAAAATTGTTGTTTAAAGTTTATAATTGTGGTGATAATTTCTACTTTGGGTTTAGAGTTGGTTGGACTGTGTACCTCGTTTATGCCTGTTATCAGGGTGGTAAGCCTTGTTTTCGTGTTCGCGTTGACATTGATGGCATATCTATGCAATTGTTCGATGTATTTTGGTTTATTAATGGTGATTTGAGATCACCGATTGCACTTGACGTTATAGACAAAGACAGTGAGAATGACTTTTTAGGTCCGTTTAAAGAAGATGTAACTTTTGTTGTAGGATAAATATATACCATAAAATATTTTTGTAGGCATCGCTAAAAAAGATAGCAATCTTCTCCGGCGATGCCGGAGAATTTTTTTATATTATTAAACAAATTTGCTACTCTTGTACTCTTTCGCTTTTAATGATTCCTTTTTTTGTTTCTTTATTTATTTTTTCTTATCAGTTTTCTCTATATATTTTGGCAATGACTTTTTATGAGTGATATTCCAAAAAAATTTTTTTGGTGGTAGTATTAAGTGAGGCGTTTTTATAATTTTTAATAAACTGGAGGGGAATTTTGAAAATTTTTATTGAAAACGATGCTTGTATAAGTTGTGGTTTATGTGTTAGCATGTGCCCTGATATTTTTAGAATAGGAGAATCAGGAAAATCCGAGTTAAAAACAGATAAGTTTGATAATTTAGAATCTGAAATAAAAAATTGTGTAGATGCTTGCCCAGTGAATGCTATAAAGGTTCAAGAATGAAATAATTGTAAAATTAAAATATAAATAAAATGAGGGATATTAATTGCGAGAAAACAGCGAAAATGAAGAAAAATTGTCTCAGCTCATAAAGAATGATCGTAATGTTTTAAAGAAACTTTTTTCGTTTGAAAAAATTGAAGAATTAAAAAAATATCTTGAAAGTAATGACATATATTTTAATGAAAGCGAACTTAGAAAATTATACTTAGTTTTTCAATATTTTAACGTTGGTAGTCAGGACTCAGATAAAAAAAATCAAATATCTGACAATGATTTAAATATGTCCGGTGGTGTTACAGAAATTGGCAGGGGATTATTTGATTGTTTAAATGCTACAGGAGATTAGTATAGATATTTCTTACGGTAGTGTTGTAGAAAATATCTAGGTTTTCTTGGTATAAATTATTTTTTAAATACGAGTGAGATATAATTAAATTAAGATTTGCGAGGCTAAAAATGATTAATGCACAGGATTTCAGAAATGCTATAATTTCGGGCGCAAATAATATATTTAAGCACCAGAATCACGTTAACGAGTTAAATATTTTTCCCGTACCGGATGGTGACACCGGCACTAATATGTGTTTGACTATAATTGGCGTTGTTGAAAATATCGAAAAACTTAGCAAATCTGCATCGGTTTCAGAAATTGCTGACGCGGTTTCTTACGCTTCATTAAGGTCTTCAAGGGGAAATTCTGGTGTTATTTTGTCGCTTTTACTCAAAGGATTTGCCAAGCATCTTAAAAATCGCTCTGAGATTGTTGCCAATGATTTTGTAACTTCGCTCGAAATAGGTGTTAATAACGCTTACAAAGCAGTTTCTAAGCCAACTGAGGGGACTATGCTGACGGTTGCAAGAGTTGCTTCTGAAAAAGGGCGCGGCGCCGTCGAAAAAGGGAACAATTTTGTAACTGTTATGGAAGAAGTTTGCAAAGGAGCTCGCGAAGCTCTGGCTGATACTCCGAATTTATTGCCAGTTTTAAAAAAAGCAGGAGTCGTCGATGCCGGCGGCAAGGGCCTTTGTTTAATTCTCGAAGGCATGTTCTCTTATTTTCGCGATGGCGTAATAGTCTCACGCGATATTAATTCTTTGTCATTTGCTGATGACGATAAATTTAAAAAAGAAACGCAAAAATTCGACGATGACATAAGATTTACTTACTGTACCGAATTTATTGTTTCAAAGTTCGTAAACTGTGATTTTAACCCAGAAATTTTGAGAAAAAATCTGCAAAAAATCGGCGATTGTGTAATTGTCATGCATGATGACGAAGTTATAAAAACTCATGTTCATAGTAATAATCCAGATAAAGTTTTAAGTTATGCGCTCGCGTACGGCAAATTGATAAACGTAAAAATCGATAATCTTGAAGAGCAAAATAAACAAATTATTAATAAGTCTCGCGATAATAACGAAAATAATACTCAAGAAGAAATTAAACCTGAAAAAGATTTGGGAATGCTTGCAATTGCCACTGGTAAGGGAATTATAGAGCTTTTTAAGAGCTTAGGTTGCGACGAAGTACTCGAAGGCGGTCAAACTTTGAATCCTAGTGCTGAGCAAATAGCAAACGCGGCAAAAAGAGTTCCTGCAAAGACCGTTTTTGTTTTTCCGAATAATAAAAATATTCTTATGGCCGCAGAGCAAGCTAAAAAACTTGTAAAAAATAGAAAACTCGTGATAATTCCGTCAAGATTTATTCCTCAAGGTATAGCTGCTGCGATTGCGTTCTGTGAAAGTTATTCTGAAGAAGATAATTTTAAAGAAATGAACGAAGCAATGTCTAAAATTAAAACTTGTGTAATTACTTATGCGGCGCGCGATGCCGAGTTTGGCGGATTTAAAATCAAAAAAGGCGACAGCTTAGCTCTTTTAGATGGCAAATTAGTTTTAGTATCAAAAAATCATTTCGAGTCTGTCAAAAAAGTACTGACAAAATTTGCGAGTAATAATTGCGAATCGATTGATATTTATTATTCTTCAGATTTAGCTTATATTGCCGAGATTTTGCCATCAGAAATTAAAATTGATTCTTCGATAGACTTAAATTTTGTATTTGGCGGCCAAATGCCAGGCGAAATTTTAATAAGTTTAAATTTTTCTTGACAAAAATAAAGCCTTGTTGTATAATCACAGGCGCAGCTTTAATACTTGCGCTGCATTAATAAAATTTTATTTTTAAAGGAACCAGTTTTTATGTCAGAATTTAGTGGAAAGAAAATTGCAATTGCATTAGTGTTTGTGGCACTTTTTGGTAACAATACTTCAGCGATGAATAATATAAGTAAAAATGAGGTGAAAACCTCGCAAACCCTTGGGGCAGTAGGGGGCGAGCATTCGTAGTAATCAATCAAAAGGGCTTACTACAGGTCAAAAAGCAGGCATAGTAACCACGATATTATTACTACTTTTTGGTTCAGCAGGTCTTACGATTTGGGGTGTAAAAGAACATTTAGATAATAAAAATAAAGATGATAATAAGAAAAATAACGAAGATGTTAAAAATCCAAAATTAGATAATAAAAATGAAGATGATAATAAAAGAAATAACGAAGATGTTAAAAACCCAAGACCAGATTATGATTCTGTGAATAAATTTTTAAATGAAATCAAAATAGAAAATAAAAAAAAATTATGGTCTTGTTTCTGATGACGGAAAAATAAATATAGAAAATTTAAAAAAGTTCTTGGAAGATAAGTAGCAATAAGAGAAAGAAAGCAAAAAGGTGACAGCCTGGCTCTTTTAGACGGTAAATTAGTTTTGGTATCAAAAAATCATTTTGAGTCTGTCAAGAGAATACTGACAAGATTTGTGAATAATGATTGCGAATCTATAGGTATTTATTATTCTTCGGGTTTAGCTTATATTGCCAAGATTTTGCCATCAGAAATTAAAATTGATTTTTCGATAGACTTAAATTTTGTATTTGGCGGTCAAATGCCGGGAGAAATTTTAATAGGTTTGAAGTATTGCTAAAAAAAGATAGATATTTTATCTGGCAACGCCGTGGGAGACAATCTAATTCTATTCACTTTTAGTAGTGAATGTTAAAGGCATTGCCAAAATGAATAGAAGTGATAAAAATTCATAGAACATTGTCTTCATGTATGAATAGATATAGTAAAAGAACCAAATCACTTTCTCCGGCGGCGCCGGAGAAAATATCTATCTTTTTTAGCAATGCCATGCTAAAAAAGGTATTGCCAAAATATATAGAAAGGCTAATAAAAGAAAGCAAATAAAGAAACAGAAAAAGAAATCATAGAAAGAGAACGAGACCAACAATAAGTTTTACGAGCAAAGCGAGCAAGGTAATGACGAAGAAGACGATTC
>JAGBNX010000004.1 GCA_017634155.1 Clostridia bacterium
AATTTTCAAAGTTTTTAAGTACTTGTTTTGCTTTTAGTTTCTTGTTTTCTGGATCTCAAACCTACAGTATGGAATCTAGGAATCTTGGGAATCGTATGAATCTTGACATGTTAGGCATAGGTATCAGAAATAATTTAGGTGGTGATAACGAAAGTGCTGCAACGAAGAGTACTGTGGCATCACCTCTGGATGGTATTAAAGTTAAAATTCCTGAAAAATGTGAGTTTTGCCATAACAGTGGATTTTCTAGGATTGTTAGTTATCCTAAGCGCCGTATTCGGTGGTATGTCTGTGATAATAAGGTTTGCCTCCAAAGATGCTATAATATATTTTCAGGTTATGAGGGGTTAAAATCACGAAAGTTAGATACTGATGATATTCACAGATGTGATTTTTTCAAGAAAAACATGGCAAGCTTCAAAAAATTTAAGGAGGCAAATTATAAATGCCCGGGAATGAGCGAGCAAATGTGTAAGATATTGTGTGCTCCATGGGAAGTACATGATGGAGACAAATTGGTGGATGAAGCGTTTCTAGGTTGCGGGCATTCTGTTTGTTGGTGTTGCAGTTGTTCCAAGAATAGGTTGGAGAAGGCTGAGCCGGGTACACCAGTAAAATTTCAAGAAGGGTTTTGCCCAAAATGCAAATCTAAATTTGATGTTTTATCAGTTATGTCAGTACATTCAGGGCGCGCATATGTTGCTACGGCTGAATCAGATTTTCTTAAATGTAATCAACTTGTTGATGAAAAATTAAATAATGAGTGGCGTGATCGCGTAATTTTGCTTGGCAATTTTGATAATGCTAGCAATTCTGACGTTCTTGATAGTATTAGCTTTGCATTTGATAAGCGCCGTTATGGGCCAGAATCAAAATTAGAACCAGTATCTTGGAGGTATCAAGAATTTAAATTGGATGAAAATAAATTTAATAGAATAAATGATGAAATGCTTCTTGGGGAAACGATTGTAGTCTTTGATAGTAAAGCTTATATTGGTGAGTCAATACATTATTTCGAGAAATCCGAATTGGATGGTTATATTAAAAGTTTGATAAAAGAAGGTAGATATAAAGATATAGTCTACCCTGTTAAAGGTGAACTGCGTGATAAAATAGAAGCAATAGCAATAAAGTTCATGGAAGATAATACAATAACAGTACCTAAAAAGTTATATGATGAGATATGTAGTAAAATGCTGAAAGATGATGTTGAATAAATTTTTGTTTTCGCAAAACTTCCGGTGAAAGCCGGGAAATATCGAGGACATTGCTAAAAAAAATAGATACTTTCTCCGATTACCGTCGGAGAGGTTTTTGTATCTCTTAAAAATTTCATCGAACACATGCTTTATTTCCATATAATTTTAGCACTGCCTAATGACTGATACATGTTAGTCACGTATCAGTTATGAATTAGGTGAAAAAAGCAGCAGACAAAATATGCAAAATGAGAAAATTTAGACAAAAAAACAAAAATTTTAAAACTTGACTAAATGCGTATAAATTCCAATAGTTAAAAAATCTAATATTTTCACTGTTGAACGTATAAATCGTCTTCTTTGACAATATTTGGCTGGATTTTCTCGTCAAACTTATGCCAGTCTCATCTTCTTCCCATGATTTTTTTATGTTTCTTGATTTGCTTTTTTGTACTAGCCTTTTCTATATATTTGGTAATATGCAAATTTATTATAATTGCCATAAACAAATATTTATGATATACTGAAAGCACATTGCTGCTGTTACGTGGCGGTGATTTTGTGAGTTTTGTACTTTGGAGGTATTCTCTATGCCGTAAGTTTAAAAACAAAAAATTCATGTCAGCTTTGCTTGCCACAACAGCCTTTTTGGGTGGTAAGACTGCTCCGCAAGCTGCTGCCGCAGGTAATACAACGCTTAAATCTGTGGAATATAATAAATCCGTTAGGAACAAATCTTTGATAGCTTTTGGAACGTGTGTTCTTATGTTGCCAGTATCAATATGGGGTATAAATAAAGCAGCCGATTATTTAGAAAAAAAAGAAGCTGAACGAAAAGAGTCTGAACGTAAAAAAGAACAAGAAATTGAACGTGAAAAACATCGAGAATTCTTTAGCAATTTAGGGAAAAAATTAGGGAAAAATTTATTTGATCATTACTCGAAAAAATTTGACGAAGAACTGAAAGAACAACGGGTTAAAAAATTTGCAGAAGAACGTGAAATGAAAGAAAAACAAGCATCGGAATCTAAGCAAAAAAAATATCAAGATAATTATAATAAATTCGTTAAATCAAAATTTGAAGAAGCATTTAAAAATAGTAATCATAAATCGCTACATGATTTATTAAATAGAGTATTTCAAAATGAGTGGGACGTTGTCTGCAAAAAAGTTACTTTTGTTCGTAGACCACTTGCTAAATGGGAAAATGGATCTTATATGGACATAAGTTACCAAAATGGAGTTGTAAAAAAGTGCGATGTTCACGCTATACCAAATCCAAAAGAGCCAAAGGAAAAACAATTGTTGGATAAAATGATAAATGAGAAGGCTTTTGAAGAACGAATGTATACCGAACTTGAAGGTTGGGGGTCATATTTAAGTAATTTGACTCATGGTTTATACAATAGTTTCAAACTTATGTTTGAGCAAAAATGGGTTGATGAAGAACTCAAGGCTTTTGAAGTAAAAGATAACAGTATAGGATACAGTCTTTCGGGTAAACAAGTTACTGACAAAATTGAATTCTTAAAAGATAACGATAAAAAAATTTTGCGTTTTACAATTTCAAATTCAGCACTTTACAACACTGATGTAGACTTAACTTTTGATTTAGATGTATCCGAGTATCTATCTTAACCCTGCAAGCTTCAAGTTTTTGCAGTGAGTTTGATAATCTTTTGCAAAATATGTTTTTCCGTTTTTATCATTACAAAAATAATAATAATCAGTCTTTTCCGGATTGATAGCGTCGTTTATAAATTTGAGCCCTGGTGAGCATATTGGCCCGGGAGGCAGGTTTTTGATTTCATAAGTATTATAAATACTTTTAAAATTATACGGCGCTTCTTCTTGGGTCCGATATGGGTAATACATAGTAGAATCAAGCTGCAAGGAATCGATACTTTCGCCGAATTTATTTTTGCTTTTTGATTTTAAAGTTTTTAGTCGATTGTGTATAACTGAAGAAACTTTGGGACCGTCATTCGGATTACTTTCAGCCTCTAAAAAAGACGCAATCGTCAAAATTTGTTCCAAAGAAAATTCTTTGGGAATTTTTAAGTTTTTAGTTTTTAATTCAAAATTTTTTAAGAATTTTTTTATAACTAAAATTGGCTCTTCGTTTTTAAAAAAATCATAAGTATCTGGAAATAAGTAGCCTTCCAGAGCAAAATATTTATTTTTAGATTCGTTTTGCAAAAATTTAAACTCGCTTTTTATTTCTTTATTATCACATGCTTCGAAAAAATCTGATTTTTTTACGATTCCGTTTTCTTCTAATATGGCAGCCGTCTCATGAATATTCAAACCCTCACGAAAAGTTATTCGAATGCTTTTAAAATTTTGCGCGCGTTTTTTATCTTTTAAATACTTAAAAACAAAAAAACAAGTTAACGCAACCGCGAGCAATAAAAAGCCAATCAAAGCGCCTTTTAATCTTTTGAATATCAATTTGAATTCTCTAAAATCTTTTCAATCGAAGAAATTTTCACACACAGACAAAATAAATTAATAGCATCTTTAATTTCAGAAAGCGTCGGGAACGACGGCGCGATTCGTATATTAGAATCATTCGGATCGTTACTATAGGGATAAGCAGCTCCTGCCGGAGTAATCACGAGCCCAGCTTCTTTGCAAAGACTTTCAACTTTTTTTGCGCTGCCATAAGTATAAACACTTATAAAATACCCGCCTTTGGGATTTGTCCAGCTAAGTATTTTATTATTTTCAAAATTTTCTTTGAATTTTTTTAGTATAAGTTCGAATTTTGGCCTTAAAATTTCTGCGTGTTTTTTCATGTGTAATTTTATATTTTCTAAATTTTTTAAAAATTTTATATGTCTTGCTTGATTTATTTTATCAAAACAGACGATTTTTCGTGAAAAATAATTTTTCATGTCAACAAAATTTTGCCCCAAGCACCCAATTGCTGAAATCCCACCGGCTGCAAAAGTTATTTTAGAAGTCGAACAGAACGCGATTGGCATATCTTGATTTCCAGCTTTTTTGCATTCTTCAAAAATATTAGCAATTTTTATTTCATCATACAAATCATGCACACTATATGCATTATCCCACAAGATTTTAAAATCTTTAGCTTTTGGTTTTAAACTTGCAAGCTCTTTAATAATTTCTTCAGAATAAACTACTCCCTCAGGATTTGCATATTTTGGAACGCACCAAATAGCTTTTATCGAATCATCTTTTGCGATTAATTCTTTTATTTTATTTATATCAGGACCGTCGTGATTTAATTTTATAGGTATCATGTCTATGCCAAAAAATTCACAGAGCTGAAAATGTCGGTCATAGCCCGGGCAGGGACATAAAAATTTTATTTTTTGTTGCCCCCAGGGCTTACAGCCGTTTGCGCCTTTGATAAAAAAATTAGTTATGACGTCATGCATTAAAGACAAACTCGAATTTCCACCGACGATAGTTTCTTCTGGCAGACATCCCATTAGACTTGCCATTAATTTTCTAGCCTCAGGTAAGCCCTCTAAAAGACCGTAGTTTCGTATATCTACACCTGAAAAATCAAAATTATTATTATCTAGAATTTTCAGCATATCGTTTGATAAATCAAGCTGTTTTTTAGAGGGCTTCCCGCGAGCCATGTTAAGCTTTAAATTTTTATTTTTGAATTCAAGATATTTTTTATTTAAAATTTCGAGTTCGTTTTTTAAATTTTCTTTACTAGAATTTAAGTAATTCATATTTCCTCCAGTTAATTAATACACTCAGGTTTGTACTATACATAATTTTATGTCGTAAATAAATACGTATAACTATGATTAGAATATATTTTTACATAAATCTGAGCAAATATATACTCAAATTTGTGATTTTAGGAATTATCAGTATAATAATGCTCGCACTATTTTATTGTTTCGTGAGAGTGTGAAAATTATGAAAGTAAAAATCGAAGTTTCAGCCAGGCATATTCATTTGTGTCAAAAAGACATAGAATTTTTATTCGGCAAAAATTATAAATTAAATATAAAACGAGAGCTCTCGCAACCAGAGCAGTTTTTATCAAACGAAAAATTAACTATTCAAAATCAAAATTATTTTATAGAAAATATCTCAGTCTTAGGTCCTGCTCGTGAAAAGACTCAAGTTGAAATTTCTATGACAGACGCTCGAAAACTAAAAATAAACACAGAAATAAGAGAATCCGGAGATTTAGTTAATACAACCGGATGTATTTTAATAGCTCCAAACAAAAAAAAATTGCAAATAGCCCAAGGCGTTATTGTTGCTAAAAGGCACATTCATGTAAATCCAAACGACGAAATAGCAAAATTTTTCAAAAACGGCGACGAATGCAATTTAAAAATAAAAACTAAATTTAGAAGCTTAATTTTAGGCCAGACAGTAATAAGAATTTCTGATAAATTTCGATTAGCTGCACATATTGACACAGACGAAGCTAATGCTGCTGGAATAACCGAAGAAATTTTTGGAGAAATATTTTAATTTTAAAAATCACACGCTCTCTATAATTTAGTTTACTAAAGAGAGCGCCGATTATTTAAAATAAAATTAACTTGTATCAAAATGCCTCTATTCTTAATATTAAATTAATAAATTAATTTTTATTTATTTTCATCTCTTAATTTTTTTAAATTATTCCAATCTATTTCAGTTGTACCATAATTGTGAAGTTTTGCATAATTTTTTGCTTCACTTTTACTTCTGCATCTGAGTACGACTTCTCCTGGCACTGCTAAAAAAGACAGATATTTTCTCCGGCACCGCCGAGAAAGTTTTTTGGTTCTTTTACTGTATCTATTTATACATGAAGATAATGTTCTATGAATTTTTATCACTTCTATTCATTTTGGCAGTGCCGACACAGCAAATAGTATTGAAAATCATATTTTTTATGATACAATCCGGAATATGCAAAAGATGGTTGGAGGGTAAGTATTGAAAATAGCGAACTGGGCTACGAAAATTAAAAATAATTATTTATTTCAAACTGTATCTGACAAACTTGAAAAATTTAGAGAAAAAAATCCTGAAAAAAAAATAATTAATATGGGAATTGGTGACGTCAGTTTGCCGATAGCTGATAAAGTCATAAGAGCTTGTGTGTCAGCATCAAACGAAATGGGGAAAATTTCTTCTTTTAGAGGCTATAGTCCCAATGGCGGTTACGATTTTTTAAAACAGAAAATTAAATATGAATATAAAAATCTCGGAATTTTAATAGATACTGACGAGATTTTTATAAGTGACGGCGCCAAAAGCGATATGTCAAATATTCTGGACATATTTTCTCATGAAAACACGTGTTTAATTCCTGACCCTGTTTACCCTGTTTATTTAGACACAAGCATAATGAATGACATGAAGATCGAATTTGCTGATGCTACAGAACAAAATAATTTTCTGCCTGAACCTGATTTTAATTCTAGTAAAAAAATAGATATAATTTATATATGTTCCCCAAATAATCCGACTGGTGCTGCATATACTAAAACTCAAATCAAAAAATGGGTAGATTATGCAAATTCTTGTGGTGCTGTTATTTTATACGACGCGGCTTATGAGGTTTTTATCGAAGATAATAATCATTGCCGAAGCATTTTCGAGATTCCAGAAAGCAAAACGTGTGCAATAGAATTTAAGTCTTTTTCAAAATCTGCAGGGTTTACAGGCATGCGCTGTGGGTATAGTATTGTGCCAAAAAATTTAAAAAGAGAAAGTATAAGTTTAAATTATTTGTGGAACAGACGGCATTCGACGAAATTTAACGGTGTTTCTTACATAATTCAGCGTGCAGCCGAAGCAAGTTTATCAGACGAAGGCAAGCTCGAATGCCAAAAATCGATTAAATATTATAAGCAAAATTCTAAGTTAATTTCTGAAATTTTAGATAAATTATCTATAAAATTTTTTGGAGGCTTGAATTCGCCATATATATGGCTAAAATGCCCGAATAGCATGAAATCATGGGAATTTTTTGACTATTTATTACAAAATTTAAATATAGTAGGTACACCCGGAAGCGGCTTTGGTAAAAACGGAGAAAATTATTTCAGGCTGAGCTGCTTTGCATCACGAGAAGATACTCAAGAAGCTTGTTCGCGTCTGAAAAAAATTAATATTTAAGTTTTTAAATTAAAAAATATTTTATAATTAAAGAGATACGTTATTATGAAAAATAAGCTATTATCAAAATTGTTCGGTCTATTGTTATTGTTTAGCGTGATTTCAAATACACAGGCTTCTTTAAAGAGTGGTACACGTAAGGTTCTGGAGGGGCTTTCTAGTATTTCATATGTTATTACTGATGTGTCTTTAATTACAACTATTGCTTTTGCAGTAGGACTGGCTGGTAGTGAGATATTCAAATGGGAGAAAGGCAGTTCGTTTTTTTTGCCTGCTACTAAAATTTCTGGAATAATAACAGGAGTTTCTGCTACTGCTGGTTATGTGTTTCAAAAATTCACCAAATATTTAAAATAATTTAAATAAATAAATTTACAAATTATTAAATTTAAGTTTGAGGAGTTAAAAAATGCCATTTGATAAGAAAAAAGCGCTCGAAACTGCACTTGCACAGATAGAAAAACAGTTTGGTAAAGGTGCCGTAATGTGCCTTGGCGACCATGAGCATATGCAAGTCGATACTATTTCTACTGGATCGCTTTCGTTAGATATTGCATTAGGTATAGGTGGCTTGCCAAGAGGCAGAATAGTCGAAATTTACGGTCCGGAATCTTCTGGTAAGACTACGTTGGCACTTCATTGCATTGCCGAAGCTCAAAAATCCGGTGGTTTTGCAGCGTTTATAGATGCTGAACATGCACTTGACCCAAAATATTCAAAAGCTCTGGGAGTAGATATAGATTCTCTTATAATTTCTCAGCCCGATACGGGCGAACAGGCGCTTGAAATTACTGAATCTTTGGCACGTTCCGGAGCAATAGACGTAATAGTAATAGATTCTGTGGCAGCTTTAGTCCCAAGAGCAGAAATCGAAGGCGAAATGGGTGATGCTCACGTGGGATTACATGCACGGCTTATGTCTCAGGCGCTTAGAAAGCTTGCCAGTGTTATTTCGAAATCGAATTGTGTTGCCATTTTTATAAATCAATTGAGAGAAAAAGTCGGAATAGTTTACGGCAATCCGGAAGTTACTACAGGAGGCAGAGCGCTTAAATTTTATGCTTCTGTAAGACTTGATATAAGAAAAATCGAGACGCTCAAAGTTGACGGCGAAATTATAGGCTCCCGAACCAGGGCAAAAGTTGTTAAGAATAAAGTAGCGCCGCCGTTTAAAGAGGCTGAATTTGATGTTCTTTACGGCAAAGGCATCTCGCGTGACGGTGAAATTATCGATATTGCTATAAAATTTAATATAATTCAAAAGAGCGGTGCTTGGTTTGCATACAAAGATTACAAACTTCAGGGCAAAGATAGCGTAAAAGAATTGTTAAAATCTAAACCTGACCTTGCTCTAGAAATTAAAAATTTAGTTTTTGAAAAACTTGGAATACAAAGTAATAATCATGATATAAATTCTAAGGAATCTGAGAATTAGTAAAATAACAAAAATGGCAACCACAGCATCGCTGGAGCATTACCGAAATGAAAGAAGTAATGAAAATCCATAGAATATTTTGTCTACATGTGTAATAAAAACTCCAAACAATCTCTCCGGCGCTGCCAGAGAGAACGTTTTTAACTTTTTGCATTATTCGGGAAAATCTCTATCAAATCACTATTACTACCACATGAAAACGTAATATGATCTATACACCCCTCACTATATCCTACCCAAACCTCAACTCTAACTCGCTTAGAAACTGGTTTAAAAAAAATGTCAATTGCCAAACCGTTACCCGCATCTTCTACGCAAATTTCTTCAATATCAAGGTCACGCTCACCTTTAATCCATTCCAAAATCATGCTGCTAACTTTTTGCTTGTCTGCTGACAAATTGTCACAGGCCTTATATTTGCCGTTTACAACCATTAAAAAAATTGTCTCCAAAACTTTCTTAAGTTCACTCACTTCCTGACTATCACTACCAAGATTCACAAGACCAGACTTCTGCTCACCACGCACCCACTGCGCCACACCGTCAAACTTCCTCAAGAAACCCCCTAAGTTTGCTTTTTGCTCTTCAGTTGACTCGCTTCCGTTTTCCTCTTGGCTATTAGGTTTCTTGTTTTTCTTACCTGGCTCTTGTTCATCAGGTTTCTTTTGTTTTTTGCCCAAAATATTATGGTATAAAGACAATCCCCCGTTGTACCACTTGTCAGCAGGGCCAAAAATACCTAAACCCTCGTTAATTAACCCAACGCCAGCTAAAGCACTCTATAATCAAACCAGTTTTTAGGGTCGGATTCATGCGTGCCGAAGTTTTAGCGCTTAAAATTGACGCCAATGCTGTTGTTGCTGCCAAAAACTTTTTGTTCGTTTTCTTCATACGAACCACTCCTAAGTAAAAAAATAAAATTAAATTAATAAATCGAATTTACAAAAGCTAAAAAGCTAAAAAGCTAAAAAGCTAAAAAGCTAAAAAGCTAAAAAGCTAAAAAGCTAAAAAGCTAAAAAGCTAAAAACAAACCCTCGCTCTAAGATTATAGGCTTGAATTTATTTTTGTCAAGTTTTTTTTATCAAATAAATTTCCAAAAAGTAATAAAAATAAATTTTAAAAATAAATTTTAAGAAAGCAAACGCGCTCTCCGGCGCTGCCGGAGAGTAAATTTTTGAATATTTTTATTAATTCTTAGCAGGGAATTTTTAAATTAAAATTTTTTTTGATGGCCAAATAATAGTTCTTGTAAAATTGCTTTTTATTATTTTTTTATCAAAAATTATTTTTGCTTGAGTTTCCAGCGCATAAGTTATGTTTACTTTGCAGTTTTTACACCCAATCGAATTTAAAGTTTTTTTGATTATTTTATCAAAAAAATTAAGCTTCGCCGCCAATTACTATTACCTGAAACGAAACGGTCGTATTACTTGAAGCCGGGATGGACGAAATATTATAACTAAGATTTGTACCAGTTACAGTAGGCGTAACAGACGTCCCATTGACTGTAAAAGAATTTGTAATATAATTACTTCCGACCGGAACGTTATCTGAAAAAACAACGTTGGACATTTCAAGTTCAGAATCGTTTGTTATATTAATACTATAAGTCAAAACCTCGCCAATCGAAGCCGTAGCTTTATCAACAGATTTACTAACAGTAGGGTCTAATATAAGCTGGGTTACTGCGTTATTACTCTCTATCGTATTTCCGTTAAAAGATGCACTTGCGATATTGTTTATTGATGTGATTGTAGCCATTTTTTCTCCTTTTTTACTTCCTTTATTTTTTAATTTTTAAACTTTTAAATTTTAATTTTATAAACTTGAATCGTATTTGACGATTCTAAATATATATTATGATATTTTTTTTTTTTTGTGAAAAAATGAACTTAAATCACCAAAAGCAAGAACAATAAAAAATTTTTAAGACCACCTGATTTTGAATCATTAGATTTTTTCCGAAACTTAAAAATTAAATCGAAAGTGCTCTCTCCGGTGCTGCTGGAGAGAATACATATTACTGGTTTCGAAAGAAGTCTATTAAACTTTGCAGAATTAATTTTATAAAAATTAAAAATAATTTAAATTCAAAATATATAAAATATCTTCTAAAATAACCAAAATAAAATTATATAATACAAATATTAATTTATTGTCTCTATTTTTTCTTTTTTTATCCTGAATTATATATTTTTTTGGCAATGTCTAATTTAATTTTATAAAATTATGCATATTAGACCATTGCAGCCTTCGTTTATGATGCGTTCGATAGTTTGTTTTAATTTTTCTCTTGCGTCGTTTGGCATACGATAAAGTTTATTGTGCAGACCTTCGTTAACAAGAGAATGCAGAGATTTGCCAAATATATTAGATTCCCAAATCTTTGCAGGATTTTCTTCGAATTCTTTTAGTAAGTAAGTTACAAGTTCTTCAGATTGTTGTTCTGAGCCGACTATCGGCGTTATTTCGGTTGTAATATTTGTTTTTAAAAGATGTACTGCCGGAGCCGATGCTTTTAATCTTATGCCGTACTTGCCACTTTGTTTGATGATTTCAGGCTCATCGAGTTTTAATTCTTCAAGAACCGGCATTACAATTCCGTAGCCTGATTCGTTTACGTCGTCGTATGCTGCGCCGATTCTTTCGTATTTTTGTTTTAAACTTGAAAGCTCCATCATGTGATTCATAAGTTCGCACTCGTTTTTTATTTCTATTCCTGTTTTTTCGCCTAAAATTTTGTAAAATAAATTATCTTTTAAGTTTACTTTTAAATTTGCAGTTCCGGTTCCTAAATCGACTAAATCTAAATCTGAATTTTTTACAAAATCTGAAACGCAAATTTCCTGTGCGATATTTTTGGCTTCTCTTATTTTATGCGCTTTTTGCGAAGAATTTTTTATGCTTGAAAATACGTCAGACTTGAGCCAGTGATCTTTTTCGAGATTCAAAAGCCATCTCGGGAAGTCTATTTTTACTTCTCTAATCGGAAATTCATACAAAACTTTGCCCAAGATTTCTTTTATTTGAGTTTCGTCTAAATCCATACAATTGACCGGAATCACGGGAATATTATATTTTTTGCGCATATAATCAGAAAGCGCAAGAGTTTCGCTCGAGTAAGGGTCAATGCTATTTAATAACGTGATAAATGGCTTATTGATTTCTTTTAATTCTGTGATAACTCTTTGCTCGGCGTCTTCGTATTCGCGTCTTTCGATATCGCTTATTGAGCCGTCAGTTGTTATGACTAAGCCAATTGTCGAATGGTCTGTTATAACTTTTTTTGTGCCGATTTCGGCAGCTTTATCAAACGGAATTTCTTCTTTGAACCAAGGCGTCATTACCATTCTGGGGGTTTCGTTTTCGATATAGCCAATTGCACTCGGGACGATATATCCTACGCAGTCGATAACTCTGGCTCTAAATTTTGCACAGCCGTCGATATCGACTTCGACTGAATCTTCGGGAATGAATTTTGGCTCTGTAGTCATTATTGTTTTGCCGCCTGCAGATTGCGGTAGTTCATCTATAGTTCTATCACGCTGGCGACTATCAGAAATGTTCGGAATCACAAGAGAATCCATGAATTTTTTAATAAACGTAGATTTGCCTGTTCTGACAGGTCCTACGACTCCTATGTAAATATCTCCGCCGGTTCGTTTTGCTATATCGCTATAAATATTCTTTTCTTCCATTTTTTTCTCCTAATTATTTAATTATTATTAATTATTAATAAATTGGTATTAAAATCGCGCGATCAGAATCTAAAACTTCAAAATCAATATCGTTTTCGTCTTGGATTTTTTCCATGGTAGTGCCGTAATGCTTGGCGATATCCCAAATTTTTTCTCCTGCGTTTGCGTAATATATCGTCAAAGCAGTGCTTAAGTCTTTAATTTTTGGCGAAGATTCGTTTGAAGTTATATTTTCGACTAAATTATACTCTGATTCGTTATACATATTTGCAATTATTTGAATATTTAATTTAACTTCGATTTCGTCGTTATTTATAATTTTATAATCAATATCCGTAATAGACATAAAAATATACGAATCCGAAATTTTAGAATCTATACTTTCATATAATTCTTTTGAAAATTTTATTTCTCTTTCGATATAAAACGGTACAAAATCAGGATTAAGCGCCAAAATGCACAAGTTTATTTTGCCTTCAAAACTTGAATTTAAATCTTTTTGAGACATTCCAACTGAATATGAATTAGACCAGATATCCAAAATTTTAAAAAATTTATTATCAGAATTTTTGATTATTTCTTTATGAATTATATTTTCGTTTAGAGCACCCGAAAATTTTTTGAACTTAAAATTTTCACAAGAAAGTTCAGTTTCGTATTCAGTCGAATAAGCGTCGTCAATAATTTTAGTTTCGTCGTCCTGGAACGCAAAAATCGTCATCATAATTTTAAGCTCCTCGTTTATTAAATTTCCGATACTTTCAGAGTCTGCCGAAATTTTTTCTTCGTGATAAATAATTTCAGGTATAATCATAAAAATATTATCGTCCATAATTCCTGGAGCATCTATAGTTTCATTTATGGGAATATCGTTTTCGACTGAATCTATTTTGCCAGTTTCGATATCACTAATATACAAAATTTTAATATTAACTTTGCCTTTTATATTTATTCTCTCATCGCTTGCAGTGCAATTTATGTCACTAATATTCAAATCAGATTTTATAATAAACTCCGGAGCATTTTTGTCTGTTCCCAGGTCTAAAATTTCGCTTATATTAATTTGATGCTGGAGCAAAGAATTTAACTGACTAAACGTGATATCACTCTTTTTTTGTTCTATGTCATCAGAAGCAATATCGTTCGTAACTTCGCAGTTTTTAGTTCCAAAAACGTTGATTTTTAACGAAAAAGCTCCGTGAATATCGATTCTTCTGGGTGAAATCGCTCTGCAGTTTATATATTCTCTTTTTATATCAAAAGTCGCTGCTGAAAATTGCGAAGAATTTTTAATATTCAAATTTTGCGAGAATGGAATTTCGGTTTTAAAGCATCTGATCGTATTTTTTTCTAAATCTGAATATAAAAGCTCAAGTACTGAGTTGCCTTCGATATTTAACTGATCGCCCGAAATATTACGAGATTGAACTCCGGCAGAAATCTGGCATTTTAAAATTTTTCCGATATCCGGACAATAATCAGGCAGAGTCAAATCGCAATCTACAGGAATTTCTTGAACTCCCTGGAAGATATTATCTAGCATAGAAAATTTATATTTATTTAAGTCATAATTCATGTTAATTTTACATCTCCTGTTTTATAATCAATAAAAAAATCGTTTGAAATCAAAAAAAAAATTTCAGAACATAGGTATTAATCTATATTCTGAAAAATTTATTTTATGCACTTATTATCAGAAACGTTCTTCAAACATTTAAATTTTCAAATTTTTCACAACTTCTTTCAAATATTGTAAATTGCGTTTTTTTAATTTATATTCCTCGTCAAAATCATACATATATTTTCTAGCTTGGTACTTGAATTCATTATAAGAATTTACTAATTTTTGGGTACGTTCATTCCATTTTTTTATTAGAATAGTCGGAGCAGGGAATTCATTTGTCATACTTCCCACAGCAAACGACTCAGCAAAATCTTCATAACGATTCGTATCCCCATAACCTGTATGACCTCGGCTACTCGTACAATAACTAAGCATATGACTATAAGGGTCAAACGAACTTTGGTAATGCAAAAGGTGCTCCCTTTCGTATTCGTTGCATTTTAATTCTTCAAAAACGTACCGCATGTTGTGACCATTAGGAATCTTAGCTGATAGTGCAGAAACCCAATTCGCTGTGATTATATCGTAACCATTTTCTATCCCTTCTTTTGATCTTGTACTTATAGGATAAGATGTTTCCTGTACACCGTCGAATTTCTCTAATAATCCCAGATATCTTGGTATATGATGAGCTATTTCATGAAGGGAAGTATGGATCATAACTACTATAATTTTAATTTCTTGTTCAGATACACCCGGATGAATATTCAGAAAATTCGGATATTTTTTGTAAAATGCTGATCCAAATTGTTCTACAAAGTTTTCAGAATCAAGATCCCTTTCAAAATTAGAATCACTATAATAATTACCTGATATGTTAGATATACCAAGTGTTAACATTTGTCTAAATTGTGATGATAATCCTGCAGCCCTCCCATATCCATCATAATAATTTGGAAATTCGTTTTGATCTTCGTAATGACACAAATCTTTACCTTTTGATTTAAGTACTTTCTTAATTTTTTCCAATATGGATTTGTCTTGGTTATTATCAAAACCATAAATCAGAAATGGGAAGTTTTTGATTTTTTCATGGCAAAACTTGAATGCATCTTTGAAGCCTTGGTTTTTATCAAAAAAAGCTTCTAATGCACGCCCTAAAACATATGGAGCAAAACTAACAAGCTTGTTATCAGAATTAAAGTGTGTATCGTTAAAACTATGTATTAATTGAGAATTAAAATAATTTTTATTGATCTTGTCAAATAATTTATTGGACTCTTTTATAATATCTATCTTGCCATTTTTATGCTGTTCATATACTTCCAAAATGTCTTTGAACAATTCAGGCGTTATACAAACAGAATCCGAATAATTATCACACTTCGATTCAGTTTCATTATTAATACATTCCATGCTTTTAACGTTTGAATTTGATAAATTTGCGAAATTTGCAGTAATCAGCAACGAAGCCAAAACTTGTTTGGTGCGTTTAGAAACTTTAAAACTCATTTTTTCTCCTTTTAAATATTTAAAATTAAAAATCAACGTGTTTATCAAAATATTGATAATTTAACACGTAAGTTGCAACTTAATTCTATATATTAATTAATAAAATTTTTTTGTCAATAGAAAAGTAAAAAAAAAAAAATACAAAAAAATTATTTTTGTAATCTTGCATAAATATCAATATATTTTTCATGAATAATTTTACGAAATAAACAATAAGAAGTGTATTTTACAATTTGACATTTTTTTATTGATATTATACAATAAGATTAGTGATTATCAATTATATACTGTATAAAACAAATAAATATTTAATATTGTGAGGTGAATATTATGTCACTTTTTATGTCTAGGAAAGAAAAAGAAGAATGGAAAAAATTTAAGACTTTTCTTAAGACAACAACTCCGGAAACAGCTGTTAGTGAAGCAAAAAAAAAAATACCGGAGGTATTAAACAATATACGCGGAAAAGGAATTCTTGGAAACGAAAATAAAGGATTAGCCGGACTGTATAATGCCATAACTAAGAAAAATATAAAACTTTCAAAACAGCTGGAAATTTTATCAAAAGGTGAAGACGGAAGCACAAAAATTATTGGAATAGGGACTGCGTGGGATAAAACAATAAGAAAACATTTTGCAAGTTTGTCAGAAATATATAAACAAAATCAAGAATGTAAAAAATTTTGTAATAAATTTATCAAAATTTTTGATTATGATGAAAGTAAAAATGATCTTGCCAGAGATCTAGAAGTAAAAATTCAATCTGTTAATAAAGTAAGAAAAGAATTAGCAACAACGATCAAAAATATAAACGATAAGAGCAAAAGAAAAAATATAATAAACGAAAAAATAGAAAATATGAAAAAAGAAGCTAACCCGCTTGAAGCTAAAAATAAAATTTGCAGTAAAATAAAATATCAAAAAATAGAAGATTTAATAGATCATATTCCAAAGATTTTTAAAGATATTTGTAATGTTATCAGTAATCAATTAAAGGAAATTTATAGCAATGTTGACGAGTGTTTGGAAAATTGGAATGTTAAAAGTGGCGAAATCACAAAATCATATCAAAGATTAAAGAGAAAGATACCTAAGGAATTACAAGAAATTTCCCAAGATTTTTTTAAGCACGCAGTTGATTCATTAAATGCTATTTTGATAGCTTCTGCTATATCATTTTGTAAAGATATTGAAGATTTAAAACAAAGAAAAAAGCATAGCACAAAATAAATAGAAGTGATAAAAATTCATAAAGACATTATTGCCATGTAAATATATTGGTATAAAAGAATTAAATTGTTTTTTCCGGTGACGCAGTAGTAAATATCTGTATTTTTTAGCAATTCCTCCCAGCGAACATATTTTTTAATACTACCCGCGCCAAATTCGTTATTTTGGCTAGAAGTTTTCATAAACATTTGGTCCGTATTGTTATTTTTAAAAGTATTAAAAATATCTTCGTTTAATATATCATTTTTTTATTACTTAAGTGAAAGTATTCGATTTTCTAACTAAATGTTTGTTACTGGGAATAATATCGTAAGCTGAAAATTTATAATTAACGTAAAATTTAACGTCAATATGCGAAATATTTTCACAAAGTTTCTAAAAACTTTCAGAACTTCGATCACATATAAAAAAGCCAACGAGTTTTTTAGTCATTCGATTTTACTATTTGTATACTATTTTTGCGATCCGGATATATTATTTTGAGTGTTTTTAAAATATAATACTTTCTGACGCTTTGGGGGCTTTTATGACGAAAAGAATAATCTCGGGAATAGTATGCATTTTGCTTTTAACAGCTGTCATGTTTTTAAGCAGCATATGGCCATTTAGCTTAAATTTATCGGTAGCTTTAGTATCGTTTTTTTCTGTTTATGAAATAATAGCTCTGAAAAAAGAACGAAAATTAAATTGTCTGGCTGCAATTTCGTACGTATTTTCAGTAATAAGACCCCTAATCGGTCCAGGAATAAAATGGCATTTGGCAATTTATATTTATACAATTGCTTGTTTTGTTATCTCAATGGGAAGATTCATAAAAAATAAAAAAAAAGCTCCCCAAGAACAAAAATCAGTCTGGAATGTCTGTTTTATATTTTTTTTAAATATAATAATCTCGATAGCACTTAGCACAATAGTAGAAATACGAAATTTTGGTAAAAATTTTGGAATATTTTTGTCGCTTTTGTCGCTCGGGATAGCATGGTCGTGTGATATAGGTGCGTATTTTTTCGGAAAGAAATTCGGGAAAAATAAACTTTGTCCTTATATAAGCCCCAAAAAGACTGTCGAAGGTGCTGTAGGAGGCATGATTTCTAGTTTTATATATACATTTTTATTTTGTTTTATTTGGCAATACTTTTTTAAAATTTATAATATAAATTATTTAACTGTCGCTATTATAGCAATTTTAGGGGCGCCGATCGCTATCTTGGGTGATCTATGCTTTTCACTCATAAAAAGACTTTTGAGCATCAAAGACTTCGGCGAAATAATTCCAGGGCACGGCGGAGTTTTAGACAGATTTGATAGTGTTGTATTTGTTTGTCCATTTGTTTTTATATTTTTACATATTTTTGATATCGTGAGATAAAAATTAAAATCGCACAGAAACAAAAAAATCACAGTTTTAAACTTCTTGCCAAAACAATAAAAGGCTAGTAAAAAAAAGCAAATAAAGAAACAGAAAATAAGTCACAAAAAGAGAAAGAGAAAGAGAATGGAACCATCTTTTGGTTTAAATTTTCTACTTTTGCGTACTTCTTTTGGTGCTTTTTTTACCCAATTTATTACTGATACGTAACCACCATGAAGTAATCTTTCAATTCTTCTAAATCCATTAACTTCTTATTTCATTTTCCATTTCTTATTTTTACTATTTTTGTCTTATTTTTGCAACATCCATTTTATTTAATATATTTTCAATCTATTTTTAAATATAAAACATAAATTACGCTTTACGTATTTTTTTAATTAAACTATAAAACAAAAAAATATCTTTCTATCTGATAACTAATTTTTCTCCAAAATATTTAAATATTAATTTTGAAATTAAAATATTACAAGATAATCTTAGTACTGTAAGCAAAATTATGCTTGGCCACATTTGATTAACAAAAATTTCTCTTGGAATATTATAATTAAATACCCACAAATAATAACTAATCGGCGCTCTTATTATAATATTACAAATTATTGCAATTATAGCCAGAAAACAAAAATTTTTTTGATATTTTTTGTAATAATTAATAAAAAATATTACTATCGAAGAAGAAATTCTTAACATAAATGTTGCCGGAAGAACTGCATCACCAGTTAACATTCTTACTATCGAAACTACAAAAAGCGAAATTATTCCGTATTTGCCACCAAGCATAAAAGTTAAAACAAAAATTGGAATATCAGAAAAATCTGGTTTAAAAAAAATAAAAAACGGAATTTGAAAATTAGCAATACTAGCTAAAATTATTGAAAAAGTCGACGTTAACGAAACAATAGCAATTTTTTTAGAATTATTCATTTTTATATTCGCTATATCTATAAAGTTTTATTAAAATTAAATTTCTTAAAAAACAACCATGTGATTAATATATTTATTGTATTTTTAATCAAATTATATGGAATAATAATTGAAAACATAATTGATTTTATAAATTCTGCTGGCATAAAGTGAATTTTAGTCCAAAATAAATAACTAACAGGAATTTTTATAGTTACTGAAAGTAATATAGCCAAAACAGAATAAAAAATAAAATTTTTATTTTTTTTATGATAAATACCTAAAAATAATATCGAAACTAAACTTACCATGCGCATGATAAATCCTGTCCAACCAGCGATGCTAAAAAAAACTGTTCTTATGAACGAAACTACAAATAACATCAAAGCTCCGTCATAAAAACCAAAAAGTATACTAGACACAAATATCGGAGCGTCGGATATATCTATTTTTAGCATTGGAACAAACGGAATTGCAAGATAATGGCTAATGAACGCCAGCCAAATCGAAATCGAAGCGAGGACAGAATTTATTGCAATTTTTTTTGTATTTGAAAACTCAATAGTCATGTTTAAATTATGTAAAATTATTTAAATAAATTTTCTTGCTTTCTAGAAAAACAATCAAAACAAAGTGGCTCGTATATATTTTTATCCAAACAAATCGTATTTTTATTATCAGAATTTCTAAAATTAAATATTGATTTTTTTCTGCAAATTTTGCACATACTCGGGATTTCCCTAATAGAGTCTGCCAAAGCAAAAATATACTTTGAACCTTCAAAAATATTGCCCTGAAAGTCAGTTCTCAAGCCATAACAAAACGCTGAACGACCGTTCGTGCAAAAATTTCGAATATTTACAACTTCGTCTTTAGACAAAAACTGTGCTTCGTCTACTATAAGTATATCGACTGTACTGGGAATATGTACCGGAAGTTTAATAGCATCGAGTCTTAGACCTGAACGTGAATCAATAAATTTTACATCCAAAGATTTTGGTACAGCCAGCATGACTTCCAAATTTCGTTCTCTGAATTCATAAGCTTTATTTATTGCATATGCTGATTTACCAGCGCCCATTGTTCCAAAGAAAAAATAAAATTTTGACATAAATAACTCCTGTTTTTTTAAAATTCAAATTTTAGTGAACGCGCAAGCGCGATTTTAAATTATAAATAAAACTGGACCCGAGTCAATAGTTTATATAAAAATTTTCTACATAATGCCCAATAATAATTATTTCAAAAACCGGTAATAAATATTCTCTCCGGAGACTTCGAAAAATCGGGGTGTTTTATCTTCTTAAGAAAAATATAACAAAGATTTTGACAAAAAATATCAATTTATGCTTGACAAATTTTTTTAATTGTTATATGCTGAAAGCCGGGTTATTGAGTTTTTACTCAGATATCGCCCAAAAATTTAATTGGGGTGGTTTGTTATGAAAAGATTTGGTAGAAAAAAAATTGCATTGTTTCTTGCTTGTGCTTCGGTTTTAGGTGACAAGACTTCGGCGATGAATAAAGATAAAATCAAATCGAAAAACTTGCAAAATATTACGGAAATGCAGGGTGGGACAGTCTCTCACGGTAATAAGCCTGTTAAGCAGGGGCTTACTGGTGGCCAAAAATTTGCAATAGGGGTTGCTATTACAGCATTTGTAATTGTTCCAGCGGTTGCTTTTACAATTTTGGGTGTTAAGCGAAATAAAAATAATGATGATAATGATGAACAGAACGGTGAACAAGCAAAAATTGCCCAAAAGAATCTTGAAATCATTCATAAAAAGTTTGATGATTTCTATCCAGGTCAGGAAAGATATGCTGAAAAGGCTAAAAAAGTTTTTGACGGTGTAAAATCACAAATGAGTGAGAATACTAAGTTTTATATTCGACGTAACAATTCTGTCGGTGTCGAAGAATTGGATCAAGAAGATAAAGCCATTTTACGTTATTTTGTTGATATCCTAAATGGGAAAGTAGAACTAGACGGGAAAAATGCAGGTGATGTTATGCTCGAAAAGCCGCCCAAAGATGATGATTTTGCATTTGTAATTTATCTGCCTAGCAAATCAGGTAAAAGTATATCTTTTGGCTTTAGTTATAACTCGCATGAAAAAAAATTTTGTTTTGGAGGGTATGGGAGCTAAGCCGACTCTCCGGCGGCGCCGGAGAAAATTTTGATTTTTTTAGTTTTTAAATAAGTTTAATATGTGTTATATGTTCTTGTGCTCTTTACAATAAAATATTAAATCAGTATAATTTTATAGCAAGTTGTAAGATTATAAAAAGGTAATATTATGAAAACTGCTATTTTAACTGATACTAACAGCGGGATTTCTGCTGATTTTGCTGAAAAAAATAAAATTTATTTAATAAGTATGCCAATAATTATTGATAATCAAGTTTTTTATGAAGGCAAAAATATTACTGAAGAGAAATTTTTTGATTTTCTTAAAAACGGAAAAAATATATCAACATCACAGCCGTCGCCAACTGAAGTCATAAACAAATGGGATTCGATACTTAACAGCGGCTATGACGAATTGGTTTATATACCTATGTCAAGTGGACTTTCGAGTTCTTGCGAGACTGCTAAAAATTTGTCATTAAAATTAAAATATAAAAATAAAGTTTTAGTAGTAGATAATCGCAGAATATCTGTTACTATGCGTAATTCTGTTTTACAAGCAAAGTCTTTAGCAGATCAAGAAATAGCCGGCATTGATATTAAAAAAATTCTTGAAGAAGATGCGTATAATTCAAGTATTTACTTAGCTGTTAATGATATTAATTTTTTAAAAAAAAGCGGTAGAATTAGTAAACATGCTGCTCTTATTGGAAATTTTTTATCTATAAAGCCTATTTTGACTATTCTCGGAGGAAAAATAGAACCTTTTGCTAAAATACGCGGCAATATGAAAAAATGCGAACTCAAAATGATTGATGCCATAAAAAATGATTTGGAAACAAAATTCGCGAATAATAATATTTCGAGACTTATAATTGGAGCTGCCGGAGCCGGTTTAAATTCTGATGAAATTTCTGAATGGCTAGAAATTCTAAAAAATAATTTTAAGAGTGCAAATATTTGTTATAATTCACTTTCGTCAAGTATAAGTTGCCATACTGGACCAGGCGCAGTCGGAGTCGGAATAAGTTTTGAATATAAATTTTAATTTATAAAATAAATTATTGATAATTTTTTTATGTGTAAATATTTTGTAAATTATTTTTATAATTTCTATTTATTATGTTTATATAAAAAATTATTCTGAAATTTTTTATAATCAAGTCATAATCATTGCCAGAACCAGAAAATATTACTTCTGATTTCGAAAGTGATCTAATCTCATTCTTGATTTTTTTTTATTATGAAATACTATACATATAGTACAAAAATATATTTATAAATCAAAATATTTTATGTTTTTTAGATAAAATCAAAGAGGTGAAAAATGCAAAAATTAGATAGAGGGACTAAATTTTTAAAAAATATTTCTAAAATGAACGCAAATTCAGTTTATTGGGAACTTAATACTACTGAATCCGGACTAGATGCAAAAAGTATAAGCGCAAATATGGCGCAATATGGCGCAAATATTGTAACAAGAACTGATAAAAAATCTAAACTTGATATTCTAATCGAATCTTTTTCGAATCCGTTTGTTGCTATACTTGTTTTTATTGCCGGAGTCTCGGCGTTTACAGATATTATTTCGCCTATTTTAAGTAATAATAAATCAGAAATAAATCCGGCGACTGTTATAATTATTTTGACTCTTGTGTTAATTTCAGGATTTATGAACTTTTTTCAAGAAGCAAAATCCGGCGAAGCTGCCGAGGCGCTTCTTGCTATGATTAAAAGCACAGTAACAGTCAGTCGAAGCAAAAAAGGCAAAATTGATATTCCGACTGATAAGCTTGTCGTTGGCGATATATTTTATATTTCGTCTGGGAGTATTATCCCGGCAGATGCAAGAATTTTGGAATCAAATAGTCTTGTTATAAGTCAAGCTTCTTTAACTGGAGAAAGTGACCAGCTTGAACGCTCAGGTCAAAAAGTTAAAAAAGATTACGATTCTGTTACGGATATTCCAAATTTGGTTTTTGCCGGAAGTAATGTCGTAAGTGGCTCTGCAAAAGCCGTAGTTTTGTCGACAGGCGATAATACTATGATAGGCTCGATTGCTAAGCAAGTCAGCAAAAAAGAAGAACAAACGAGTTTTGATAAAGGCATCAGCGATGTTTCTTGGGTTCTTATAAAATTTATGCTTATTATGGTCCCGTTAGTTTTTATAGTCAGTGGCATAACTAAAGGCGACTGGCTAAGTGCGTTTATTTTTGCTTTATCAGTCGCGATAGGACTTACTCCTGAGATGCTCCCGATGATTGTTACAACTTGTTTATCTCAAGGCGCTGTTTCGATGTCTAAAAAAAAGACGATA
>JAGBNX010000024.1 GCA_017634155.1 Clostridia bacterium
GTATTGCCAAAATGAATAGAAGTTATAAAAATTCATCGAACATTATTTTCATACGTGAATTACGCGAATATAGTAATGCAAAAGTGCTAAATCACTTTCTACGTGGCGTCGAGTAAATATCTATCTTTTTTTGCAATACCACTTCCAAAAATGTATTGACTTTTTCGGATTTAAATTTAGAATTGTAAGTGCTGGTCAGCGAATTTTTTGGTTTATACTATTAGGAGGATTTAAATGTCTTTTTTGAAGTTTTCTAAATTTTTCGGTATTGTTTCTGGTTTTTTATTTTTTACGTCAAGTCTCGCTTTATGTATGGAGTCGGTACAGGGTGGTTTGAGTGGAGTGTTGAAGCAGTCATTGGGGGATATTATATCAATAACGAAACTTAGGAAAGTGCAACATTCTAAACTAGAACAGGAAATAGAAAATATCCGTAACCGGCTAGAGAGTATTGAGGATTCGGATGCAAAGACGAAATTAGAGTATGAGTTGGGGCGGCGTACTAAAAAGCTGAGAAATCTTAAAGAGTTACTTGAACTTAAAATTGGAAAGTTTAAGTTCTCGGAATTTGGGAGTATGACGGTGGAAGAATTAGATAAAGTAATAGGCGACCTTTCAGGACAGGAACAGGATGAATTACTAAATAAGTGGATAGGCAGTGTAGATGTGGAGCGTTCTTTAAATGATAGCGGTTGTCAGGTTTTTTAGGTTGGGCTTTTTTATAAAATTATAGATCATAGTGTGAGTAAATTAATGATAAACTCACACTTTTATTATTCCGTAAAGGAGCAAAATCATGCAAGATATTTGGGAAAATTCACCGGAAGTTTTAAAAAATTTTCTGTTATATATGCAAACTGTAAAGAACAAGTCCAAAAAAACTGTTGACGAGTATTTTCTGGATTTAAGAACTTTTTTTAGATTCATGATATTTTTCAAAAAAAATTTAGACAAAAAAGTCGAATTTGAAAAAATAGATATATCAGGTATTAATATCGAATTTATTAAAAAAATAAAGTCTATAGATATTTTTGAATATATGAATTTTTTGATTAAAGTAAGAAAAAATAACGCCTCGGCGAGGTATAGAAAAACTGCTAGTTTAAGAGCATTTTTTAAATATTTAACTGTAAAAATAAAAGTTTTAGAAAATAATCCTGTAAAAGAACTTGATACTCCGAAATTAAAAAAAAGTGTGCCAAAATATATGACTCTTGAAGAGAGTTTAAAACTTTTAGAAACTATTAAAAAATATGGCGATAAAAATAAAGAGCGTGATTATGCAATAGTAACTTTTTTTTTGAATTGTGGCATGCGCCTTTCTGAACTTGTGAACATAAATTTAAAAGATATAGGAAGCGATAACTCACTCAGGATACTCGGCAAAGGCAACAAAGAACGAATTCTTTATTTGAATAATTCATGTTTAAAAGCTCTAGATAATTATAAAAAAGTACGGGGCGAGGCAAAAGATAAAGAAGCACTTTTTTTGAGTCGCAGTAAAACTCGAATAAGTGCGAAAACAATTCAGTTTTTTATGAAAAAATATTTTATGCTTGCCGGACTTTCACATAAGCATCTTTCGACTCATAAATTAAGACATACTGCGGCGACGCTTATGTATCAATACGGAGGTACAGATATAAGAGTCTTAAAAGATATTTTGGGACATGAAAATATTTCTGTTACTCAAATTTATACCCATACTAATCCGAAGCAAGTAAAAAACGCTATTTGTAATAACCCACTTTCAAAATTATAAATTTTTTTAATAAAAATAAAATAATATGAATTATTTATAATCAAGAATCTTTCGTTTTTAGATATTTTAGATAGAAGTTATTTTGTAATATAATATATATATTTCGTCAAACTCAGTAATATCAGTCTTTTTTTGATCTCACAGCTCTCACAATATTTAAATTCTATTTAATTTTACCCTTACCCCCCCTATATCATTTTTCTTTTGATTTAGCAATAGCTTTGTTACATTGGCATTGCTAAAAAAAGATAGATATTCTATCCGTAAACACCGTAGGAGATGATGTAGTTCTTTTATGTTGCTATATTCATGTGTAGCGACAACTTCCTACTAATCTATTATTTATATTCACTTTTAGCAATGCCTTTTACATAAATTACTTGACTTTTTATTTTTTAAAATTTATGATCTAGACCCTTGTTAAGGTTCGTCGACATATATGGAGAGGTTTATGCTAGTATTAAAAAAATTAAAGAAAATTCTAGGTGAGCAATTTAACGTCGAAGAAAGAACTATAAGTTATGGTACTAATTTTTTCGAGGACTTAAATGCTGATTCGTTAGATGTAATTGATCTGGTTTCTACACTTTCGAGTGAGTTCAATTTAGACATTGACGAAAGCAAAATTGCTGGTTTTAAAACTGTTGGCGATGTTGTAAAATACATAGAAGATAACACAGAAAAAAAAATATAATATGAACAAAATTATTTTTTTGTAAATTTTGTATTTATTAGAAAATGCCTATAGAATTTTGTTATTGGTGCGTTGCTATTATTTTTTTCAAAGACGTATTATAAAAAAATTCATATTATTAAAGTTTCTGTTTGAGTTTTTAGATTTTAATTATTGCTATTAGCGCTTTTTTATTTTTTTGATTTTGTTAAAATGGGTTTGGGTTTAGATTTTTGGCGTTTAAATTTTTACATCTATTTTATCAGTGCCGAAAAAATAATTATTTATCACAAGAAATGGCTATTTTTAAAAGTAAAATTATAAAATTTTTAATTCAAAAATATTAGAAGTTCGAAAATTTTCGTTTTTTTACACCTGGACATTTTTAATTTTTAATATTAAACTAAGTATCATAAACAGTGTGTGGAGTTTTGGTATGCAATTGATAAAGATTTTTTCTAAAAAATTTTCACAAATAAATAATATTCAAAAAGAACACGTTATTGAATACTTCATAGTCGAAAAAAATGAAAATAATAAAAAAATTTATGGAGTTTTAGTATCTAGATTTAATAATAAAAAAATTCCCGAAAGAGATTCAATTTTTATTTCGTCTGATTATAATAAAGTTTATAATATTTTGAAATTTTTATATGAAAATTCAATTGGTGAGTTAGAATTTAAAGATATCATAAATGAGTTGCATGTACTCTAGAGTAAATAAAATAAAAGTTCTAGTTGCTGAAGATGATTCAGACGAACGTGAAATTATTTGCCAGTTTTTATCAAATTTAAATTATATTGATAGTGTTGATTGTGTGTGCAATGGATCTGAAGCTGTTAAAAAAATTTTGTCTGAAACTTATGATTTACTAATTTTAGATTTCGTGATGGAAAACAGAGACGGACTTGAAGTCTTGGAGTTTATAAATAAAAATAAATTAAAAACTGTGCTTAAAATAATTGTCATTTCAGCTATTGGTAAAACCGAAATTATAAAGAAAGCTTTTGAAACCGGAGCAGATTATTATTTAAAAAAATCTTATAATTTTGAGCATTTGAAAAATATAATTTACAATTTATTTAATAAAAATAATTTAAATAATTTTAAATCTGAAAATTTAATTGTCCAAAAAATCGGTGTTCCAACAAATTTACTTGGATTTAAATATATTTCTCAGATTTTAAAAATTATAAAATACGAGAACGTGAATATAAGCGAAGCTTACAGAAAAATTGCAAAATCTAATAATACTTCTTGTGAATGTGTAGAAATTAACGTAAGAAACGCTATAGAACACGCACATAAAATCCAAAATAATTATTATTTTAAAATTTTTGGTGAATCAAAAAATAAAAAAAAACCTAAGAATTCTGTTTTTTTATATACGATTGCTAATCTAGATATGTTATAAAATCAAAAAATTAGCCTACAGAGCTACTTAAGAAATGATAATACTTCAAATCATGAGAAAATTGTAGTAAGTCTTACATCAAAAAAATTTCCAATTATAAGATGTGTTAATTTTATGTTTGACCCGGGTAATTTATTTAAATAATATAATATCAGTAATTTTTTTTAATTTTAAATAATTATATCACAACTTTTTTGTTTATTAATATAATAATAAAAGAAAATATTTTTAGGGAAATTAAAAAAAGATTATGAATACAGATTGGAATATTTTTTCTGGTGACGCCAGAATGAAATTTTTAAAAAATATATTAATAAACGAAAAAATTGAAAATTTAAACGTTTCGTCTATTGAAGTTTTGCCTATTCCGGTAACTCGTGACGGAGAATATATTACAGGCTCAAAAATTTTGTTAAGCGATTTTTTTTCAAATTTGCAAAAAGATTCTTTAGTATTTTGCGGCAAAAAAGATTTTATTCCAGATAATATTAAAATTAATAATAAAATTTATGATTATTCTGATAATGAGCTTTTTTTGTTACAAAACGCTGAGCTTACTGCCCATGGTGCTATCAAAATTTTATATGAAAATCTGCAAAAGCCTATAAATAAAGCAAAAATATTAATAACAGGTTTTGGCAGAATCGGAAAAATTTTAACTCAAATTTTGGTTAATTTAGGAGTTAAAATTTATGTTCTTGGCAATAAAATTCAAGATTTTTTTTGGATAAATAAAACAGGCGCGATAGCTTTAAATTCTTTGAAAAATCTTAATATTTGCCCTGATTTTGTCATAAATACTGTCCCGAAAATTATTTTTAATGAAAAAAATATAAAAAATTTTGACAAAAATACTATTTTTTTAGAACTTGCCTCTGAGCCTGGAATTGATAAAAATTTATGCACAAATTTTGAATATATATTAGCATTAGGTATTCCTGGTAAATTTTTCCCGAAATATGCCGCGGAAATAATAAAAGATTCAATAATAAATATTATAAAAAATATAAGTATATAAATAGTGGTGTTTAAAATGAATAAAAAAAAATTAGCATTCGCAATGTGCGGTTCTTTTTGCAATATACAAAACGCACTAATCGAACTTGAAAAAATAAAAGATAACTATGATATTTTGCCAATAATTTCTTTTAACGTTGCAAAAATAAATACGAGATTCGGAAAAGCCAAAGATATAAGAAAAAAATTAGAAAAAATTTGCGGCAAAAAAGCTGTAGATTCTATCGAAGGTGCCGAACCAATAGGTCCTAAAAATATGGCAGATATTTTGGCAATCTGTCCTTGTACTGGTAATACTCTTGCAAAAATAGTAAATGCAATAACTGATACTCCAGTAACTATGGCGGTGAAATCTATGCTCAGAGTCGAAAAAAATATAATAATCTGCTTTGCAAGTAACGACGGCCTCGGTGCCTCGGCTCAAAACTTAGCTAAAGCCAGAAACACAAAAAATATTTATCTAGCGCCGCTTATAAAAGACGACCCAATTAATAAACCAAATTCGCTAGTTGCTGATTTTACTAAACTTCCTGAACTATTAAAATTATATAATTAAACAAATACTAAATACTTCTCTGCCAATGCGGGAATATCAAAAAGATATTGTTATAAATAAAAAATTATTATAAAAGAATAACTGTTGGCATCATTCTAAATATGAGAAATATTAGGTAGTGCAAGATGTGTTAAATAAATATACTTTGACTTCCTGCTTTACTTTTGACATGTTTGTTTTGTTTCGTCTTCTTCCCGCATTGTGTGCATTTTATTTTTTTATTTTTTTTTGAATAATATTTTTTATTTTTAAGCAAAAATATTTTAAATTATTTTGGTACTAATTGTTTGAACATATTTTTTGAATTATACATAAAATATAACGATGGTTTTTTACCATACAATAAAAATAAATAGGAGTATTGTTATGTCAAATTGTTCAGATCCTTGTGATGAATGTAAACCAAAAGCGCCAAAAATGAGTTGTAATGTATCTTGCTGCCAACATTTTAAATCTGATTGTAAAGTTTGCGAGCATGAAACCCAGAAAACTCAAAATAATCAATGCAGCTGTCAAAAATGCCAGGATAAAATAAATTGCAAGTTAGTTTGTGAAAAAAAAGATCCTGAATCTTCTTGCAATAAACATGAAGAAAAGATTTCGTGTAGAATTTCATGTGCAAAAGAAAAAAAGCCTAAAAGATGCGAAATTTGCGGTCAACTTATCTTTTCAAATCATGAATAATAATAAAAACTTAAATTCTCTCCGGAAATGCTGGAGAGATTATTTAGTTTAATCTATATAATTTTTCACAATGGTATGTGGAAAAATGTTTGACATCTCGAAAAAAATTTGGTACCATACAATGAAAATAAAGCTTATATTTTTTATTCAGATTGATTTTGGAGGCGTTTGTATGAATAAATTTATCAGGAAAAATCTGGCGATAGCATTGGCATTATTTAATATTTTAAGTCACAGGACTCAGGCAATGTCTAATAATCAAGAGGTTTTGTGTAATAATAGCAATAATAATTTTGATTTAAAACAAAAATTTCTTGATTTACCAACTGAGAAAAAAGCATTGGTTGTAGGAATCCCAAGTGTAATTTTGTTAACTACGCTTTGTGTAGGCGGGTATTTTTTGTTCAGAAAATTAACTCCTGAAGAAAAATTACTTAAAGAAATCAAACAAATTTTAGAAAATGCCATAAATAAAAAAAACGTCGAGAGTTGTTTGTTTATTAGTTATAACGACGAAAAAAAGAATACCGATGGTTATGACAAAGATGGTAAGAAAGTAGAAAATGATGCATTTAATTGGGCTAGTATTTATCATAAAAATATTTTCGAGACGGATTTTTATAAATTTTTTAAAAGTGATGTAGAAAATAATACTATGACTTATAAACGTGGGGATGGATATTTGGATTTTAAAATTGAAAAAATTAGTGACACGAGTAAAAAATTAGTTGTTCAAACATACGGTTTTATTCCAAATTGGAGGGGCAGTGGTAAAGATCACAAGATGATACATTCAGATTTTTTAATAAAAACAAATTAATTTACTTTTAAATTTAAATTTAATTTTTTTTGGTTAATATCAAATTTATTTAAATTTGCTTTTATTAGTTTTTTTTGGTCCCCAAAAGAAATTTCAAATTCAAGATTTGTGCCGGTCATTAATTTTCGCAAAAAAGGCAATATTAATTTTCCGTATTTATCTGTTTTTAAATTCCAATATGGGAAAAAGCTCCCGCCGATTGGCACGTCAGTTGGGATTTTTTTTTCTAGTATATAAGCGTTAAATTTTCTATCGTATCCTAAAAATAGCATTTTTTGAGTTATAAATTCTCTGTTTTCATTACTATCTTGACCAGAACTATCTTCATCAGGTTCTTTTGTTTTTTCTTTTTTATTTTTGCTTTTATCTTCTGAATCTTCCTGTTCTTCTTTGTTTTCTTCTTCTTCGCTCTCGTTATCTTCGTTTTTTTCGTCTTTTTCTTTTTCTTTTTCTTCTTCGTCTTTTGTGTCTTCGCTATCTGATTTTTTATGTTTTAAATATTTTCTTGGTACAGAATAAATATATTTTTGTAACAAAAATTTATTATCTTCAGGAATATTTAATAAAATTTCTTCGTCGCCTGGATTTATTTGCTGGATTAATTTCATAGATTTTATTTCTGTTTTTAAAATTAAATTAATTTCAGCATATTTCAAAGGCAATTTATTTTTTTTAATCGAAAATTCCAATCGAGGAATATTAAAAATTTTCGGATTTCGAGATTCAAACGAGAGTTCTAGTATAAATTTTTTTGATTCGCCAAATTTTATATCAGTAGAAAATTCTTTACTTACATATCCTGTAGCAGCAATATAAATATTATAATTCCCTGGGTATAAATTGCAAAACACGTAATAGCCTTCGTCTTTGGTAACATAAGGATTCTGTTTGCCGTTGCAAAAAATTACCGCGTCAGTTATGGGCTGCTTTGTTAATATATCAACAAGCATTATGACAAAAGAAGCATTGTACATGATTCTCATCATTATTCACCCCTTTCTTCATCAGATTCGTCTTCACTTTCTTCTTCCGATTCTTCAGTTTCTTCGTCTTCGCTTTCTTCATCTTCACTTTCTTCATCAGTTTCATCTTCCGTTTCTTCTTCTGATTCTTCAGTTTCCTCATCAGAGTCTTCTTCGCTTTCTTCATCTTCACTTTCTTCATCAGTTTCATCTTCCGTTTCTTCTTCTGATTCTTCAGTTTCCTCATCAGAGTCTTCTTCACTTTCTTCATCAGATTCTTCTTCCGTTTCTTCTTCTGACTCTTCTTCTTCGAAGTCTTCGTCTTCGCTTTCTTCGTCTTCTTCGTTTTCTTGATAATCTTGTGTATATTCGTCGTCGATTTCTTCTTCAGTTATTCTTGTTTCAAACTGGACGATTTTTCTTGGAATCTTTTGTGAACTGCCGATAATAAAGGTCTCAACTCGACGCTCGGGCTTGCGAATTACTTCTGAGTCTATTGCGACTGGTCCTACAAGATAAAAAACGGATAATTTATAAGATTCGCCAAACATAGTCCAAATTTTAACTTTTTCTTCCATTTCAAGCGGAATCATACTTATCGGAATTTCTTCGATTTTAGAATTATCAGGCAAATAATTATGCGGAATTACTTGGTTATCTTTAAAGACTTGTATAACTTTGCCGATAATTCGAGATTCTTCGGCAGATTTTAATTCGATTTGAGCTTTGCTGGAAACAGATATCATATAATAAAGTTCTAACATAGAAGGCGGGTCTTGCTCTCGACCGTCTGGCAAATGAATAGGTTCTCTTTTTTGCGAAGTCAAATCTTCTTTTATATCATACGGATGTATTCCGACTACGTATTCGCCGCGGTCTTTAGGCTCGCAAATTCCTATTTTTTCTGCTTTGTCTATAGGCTCCGGTGTGAGTTTTTCTCTTAAAATATTAGTTATTGCTTGGCCGACATCTGAAATTATTGTATATTTTGCCAAATTAATATCACCTACTGTTTTTTGCTTCAGAAATTATTAAGCTTCGAATTTTATTTATATTTAGACCAGTCTTGGCAGATACTCCGATAATTTCTGAGTAATTCTGTGATATTATACTAATTTGTGATTTTAAATTCAAATAAAACTGTTCATATTGACTGTTCGATAACTTGTCGACTTTTGTCAAAATAATATAAAATTTTATTTTTGTTTCTGATAAAAAATTTATCATTTGTTTGTCGTTATCATGCAAATCATGACGAGAATCTATAAGCTGCAAAACACAATCAGGCCTTTTTGAATTAAAATATTCGTCTGTAAGCTTATTAAATCTTGTTTTTTCGTTTCTAGACTTTAAACTAAATCCATAGCCTGGAACGTCAGCAATTCTAAAATTTTTTGCCTTGTAAAAATTTATTAATATCGTTTTTCCGGCATTTTTGCTTGTATACGCTATTTTTTTTGATATAATCGAGTTCAAGAGAGAAGATTTCCCTACGTTTGACCTACCCGAAAGTGCGATTTCAGTCAATGTTTTTGCAGGAATCTGATTTATCTCTCCGATACTTTTTTCTAAAAATATATTTTCAAATTCTTTTTCTTTCATTTGTTTCCTTTTAATTTTAAAAAATTTAAAATTTTGAAAAATAATTTTATATTATATTGGGAGTTGGCTTGTTTAATAATAATAATATAAAAGATTTCGAAAAAATTTTGGGATATACTTTCAAAAACAAGTATTTGATTTATACGGCTTTGACGCATTCATCGTTTGCGCATGAAGACAAAAAAAAATGCGACAATTATGAGCGTCTTGAGTTTCTGGGCGATTCTGTGCTTGGCATGATTACTTCTGAGTATATTTTTAAAAAATTTAATAATTTACACGAAGGCAAACTCACAAGGCTAAGATCGCTTCTTGTTTGCGAAAAAACTCTCAAAATTTTTGCAGAAAAGCTCCAAATCGGAAAATTTTTAAGACTCAGCCATGGCGAAGAGCGTAGCGGCGGCAGAGAACGAGCTTCGATTTTGGCCGATGCGTTTGAGTCTATCGTTGCTGCAATATTTCTCGATGGCGGCTTAGAGCCTGCAAAAGAACTTGTACTAAAATTTATCACAAATGAACTTGGCAGTACATATGAAATTGCCAATGATTATAAAACCGAAGTTCAAGAAACTTTGCAAGCTTCGGGCAAACACAAGAGTATAAAATATAATCTCGTGAGTGAAACCGGACCTGATCATAATAAAATTTTTACTATCGAATTATTAATCGAAGGAATTCCGGTAGGAGCCGGCACTGCGAGCAGCAAAAAAGAAGCCGAGCAGCTTGCTGCAAAATATGCTTTGGAGCATTCAATCAAAAGGAGGCATAAAAATGCAATTATTCAATAAATTAAAAGAAAGCTTTATTAAAACTAAAGAAAATTTTTCTAATAAATTAAAAAGTATATTTGCATTTTTTACCAAAGTCGACGAAGATTTTTTAAATAAACTTGAAGAAAGTCTAATTATGTCAGACGTTTCTGTACCAGCTGCATCTAAAATAAGAGAAAAACTACGTGAAAAATGCAAGTATGATAATATTCAGTCTCCTGACGAAATTTTAAATATTCTAAAAAATATTATTATTTCGATAATTAATTGCGAAATAAAAAATAATTTCGCGCAAAAAAATATAATTCTTGTTGCCGGAATAAACGGCGTAGGCAAAACGACTACTATTGGCAAGCTTGCGAATTATTATAAAAATTATAAAAATCAAGAACATAAAATTTTAATTGCCGCAGCAGACACATTTCGTGCCGCAGCCGCAGAACAACTAGAACTTTGGGCCGAGCGCGCTGAATGCGAAATCGTAAAAAAATCCGAAGGCTCAGATCCTGGAGCAGTAGTTTATGAAGCACTGGAAAAATTAAAACGAGAAAATTTTGATTTTTTAATTTGCGATACTGCCGGAAGACTTCATAATAAATCGAATCTTATGGCAGAATTAAGTAAAATTAACAGAATCATAGATAAAAATATAGATAAAAATATTAAAAAATTTATTTTTTTAGTTCTAGACGCAAGTACTGGTCAAAATATGATTAATCAAGTTGAAGAATTTTCGAAAATTTTAAATATAAACGGACTAATTATAACCAAACTCGATGGAACTGCCAAAGGTGGAGCGATAATTTCAATTCGTGAGAAATTCCCAAATATTCCGATAAAATATATCGGAATCGGTGAGCAGATCGAAGATTTATCTGAATTTGACAGCCGTCAATTTTCAGATTCAATCATTTCAAAACAATAAAATTTTTCAAAATTAATCATCGTCATCCGGTTACAAATCCCCAAGAGCAGTCTCACGAACAAGATATGAAACTTTTAAATAATCGTCAATCTTGTCCTCGCATGCAAAGTGTAGTTCGATTCTTTTGGTTCTTTTTACTTTAATTTGAAATACTGGAACAATTTTTTTACCTAATTTCTCAGCAGCGCCAAAAATATCAGGTATTTTTTTTTCAGCCATAAATTTTTTTATCTTTTCAAGGTTTGTGTGGTCTTCATCAACATACGTGTAAACATTAAAATTACCCTCTTTTTTATATTCAAATGCATTTGTTTGCTTGTCAAATTTTTCGAAAATTTCCCGACACCAATCATCGCAAATATTTCTGCAATCATTCGAATTATAAAGCGTATTAGTTACACTGTTCATAAGTTTGTTCAAATCTTCAATATTTTTAATTTCGCCTTCGGGTACATCATCTCCTAAAATTTTTTTAATCTCATCCTGACTAAACAATTCTTTATCATTTTTACTTTTATCATCTTTTTTACCTGAATCGTCCGAATCATCTGGATTAAAGTTTTTATAAATTTTGTAACCACCAAATGCTAAAGCACCAACACCAAATGTGCTGAAAATAGTTATCAATCCAGCTTTTTGTGGCTTAGTTAATCCTGAAGTAAAATTATTTTTGCCACTCGAAATACTACACAGAGCTAATATAACTGCAAGTTTCCTTTTCGAAAAAAATTTCATACCTTACCACCTTTTGTTTGAGATACTTCCAATTTTAGCACATGAAATTTTATTTGTCAAGTTAGAAACAGGCATTGCAAAAATAAGATAGATTTAGCGAAATATGAGAATATGTCAAGAAACAAAATGATCTAAAATCAAGCAATTCATGGTTCTAATTTTTTTAGTTTTCGGGTAATTAGTTTGCTGACTTTATAAATAATATTTTATTGTTTTCTGATTTACATGTTCTGGATATTTACTTCTGGCGTAATTACAGTTGCAATTTTTATACTTGTAATTTTGTTTTCTTCTATGAAATCCGTTTTTTGTTCTTTATGTTTGCCCACATTAGTGTTTTGTAAAATTTGAGAATGGGCAAAAAAATGGTCGAGGTGACAGGATTCGAACCTGCGACTTCTTGGTCCCAAACCAAGCGCTCTGCCAAACTGAGCCACACCTCGTTTTATACTTTATTTGACCAGAAAATATCTTGATGGTCGAAGTGACAGGATTCGAACCTGCGGCCTCTGCGTCCCGAACGCAGCGCTCTACCAACTGAGCCACACCTCGCATGTAAATTCAAAACCAAAATATAAAAACTAATATGTTTTGATAATACCCGATATTTATAAATTTTCAAAATCCAACAAGATAAATCTCCTGTGGAGCGGGAAACGGGATTCGAACCCGCGACATTCAGCTTGGGAAGCTGACGCTCTGCCTCTGAACTATTCCCGCACGAAATATAGAAAAATTAATATTTTTCTATATTCCCAAAAAATTAAATTTTACCTATTTGGAACAACTGGCTTGTTGTTTATATTACTTAGATTATTATTTATATTTAAATTAGTATTTGATTTCGAATTCTGATTTAAATTTTGCGGTGGCAAACCTCTTGCAGGTGTATCATTCTTTTTTCTTAAAAACCGATTAACTAAGTATATAATACCACCAATTATTATAGCCCCAAAAACTACTATAGCCGAAATAACTCCAACTTTTTTTCCGGTTGACCATTTTTCGTTTTCACCGTCTTTTTTATCATCTTTTTTATCATCTGTATTATCTTTTGTATTATCTTTGCCGTCTTTTTCATTTTTGTCACCTTTTTTATTCATGATTATCGACTTGGCAGTAGGATTACTAATTATATCGTCTATATCAAAATCATTATTACCATTTTCTTTCACATTCTCATCCTCCTTAAAAATATTAATATTATTGTTTTCAACATTATTGCTTTTTTGTTGCATCTCACTATTCGTAAGAATACTCTGACTGCTTTCATAACTATTTTCTTCTTGTTCTTCCACAACTTCAATTTCTTCTTCGTTCTGTTCATTAATTTCTTCTTTTTCGTTCTGTCCATTTTGTTTCATCGCGTACACACGAGAATCTATGTTATTATTAAATCCCATTAAACCAAATATGCTCAAAAATATCGCCGTAATTTTCGAAAAACTTTTCCTATTTCCAACCATAAAAACACTCCCTTAATTAATCTTGATCTCTGCGTGAAAACACGTTATTTTAATTGTATCAGAAATTTGTAAGCTTGTCAACAAAAATTCTGCTAAAAAATAAAATTTTTAAAAATAATAAAAAATATCTTAAGTTTTTAAATAATTTTTCATTGCTCTTTGTATTTTTCGTTCAGAATCTCTTTTGGCTTTTGTTGCGCGTTTATCATATATTTTTTTGCCCTTACAAAGCGCAATTTCGAATTTTATCCATTTTTTTTCAAGATATACTGATAAAACTGTTATAGAATACCCGTTTTGTTTATATTGACCGTAAAGTTTTGAAATTTCTTTTTTGTGTATTAATAATTTTTTTTCTCTTTTTGGATCTTGATTAAATATATTGCCTTTTTCGTAAGCACTTATATGAACGTTATTTGCAAAAATCTCGCCGTTTTTAAAAGAGCACCAAGCATCTTTTATATTTATATTACCCAGTCTTACAGATTTAACTTCGGTACCTTTGAGTTCCACGCCAGCTTCGAGTTTACTTATTATAAAATAATCATGCAAAGCTTTTTTATTCTTTGCGATAATTTTCATATTTTACACCTCATAATTTTCATAAGCTTTATCTATTCTTTTCCCGTTTTGATTTTTTGTAAAACCAGCAATTTTTTTTATTGTAAAACGAAAATAAAAAAATATCGAGTATTATAAATCTGGACTGACTCAGATTCATTGAAAATTTTTCTTAAAATCGATATCATTTCAAAAATATAATTCGGAGGCTTTTCAAACATGAAAATTTCTTCTATTGAGATCAGAGATAAATTTTTAAATTTTTTTACAAAAAACGGGCATTTAGAAATCAAAGGCTCTTCAGTAATTCCAAAAAATGACCCTACTCTTTTATATATAAACGCAGGCATGGCGGCGATTAAAAATTATTTTACAGGAGACGAAGTTCCTGAGCGCCCTGAACTTTGTAATATTCAGCCGTGTATTAGAACTATAGACATAGATGACATAGGGGATAAGCATCACTTGACGAGTTTTTACATGCTGGGCAGCTGGTCAATAGGTTCGTATTTCAAACAAAAAGCAATCGAACTTGCATTTGATTTTTTAGTCAATAATTTAAAAATTCCTGTTAAAAAATTATATGTTTCAGTATTTTCGGGCGATAAAAAAATAAATCTGCCGTTTGATTCAGAATCTAAAAATGCATGGCTTAAAGTCGGAATTCCTGAAAATCATATCGTAGCTTTGGGACTAGAAGATAATTTTTGGGGGCCTGCCTCGCAGACTGGTCCATGTGGGCCTTGTACCGAAGTTTTTTATGATACAGAATCAGGGCAAGAATATATTCCGGGCAGGTTTTTCGATACAAAAAGATATATCGAAATTTGGAATGCCGGCGTTTTTATGATGCTGAATAAAAATTCTGAAAATTCTTTTAGTTCTTTGCCGTTTAACAGCGTTGATACCGGCGCAGGACTTGAACGCTTGAGTATGACTTTAAATAATCTTGATAGTGTTTACGAAACTGACTTGCTTTTGCCGATAAAAAATTTTATATCTTCATGTTTTGAATTCGAAAAAGAAAACGAACGAAAAATCAGAATTTTGACTGATCATTTGAGAACTGTTTGTTTGATACTTTCTGAAAAACAAAAAATTTCCAACGAAAGCCGAGGCTATATTCCCAGAAAATTAATTCGAAAATGCATAGTTATTGCGCATAAAAATATAAAAAATAATAATTATGATTTGTTACGAGTAATTAAGTTTATAATAAATAATTTTAAAAATATAAATAAAAAATTTGAAGAAAATCAAGAATATATTATTTCTGCATTTTCGCAAGAACAAGATAAATTTAAAGATATTATAAAAATCGGATTTAAAAAATTAAATTCTATAAAATTGGGAAAAAATAAAAAAATTTCAGGCGAGCTTGCATTTGATTTAGTCACTACTTTTGGCTTGCCGTTTGAAATCATCGAAGATTTTGCCAAAGAAAATTCGATTATTTTAGATAAACAAGAATTTGATAATTTAATCAAAAAACACAAAGATATTTCGCGTTCTGATAATAAAAATTCAAATAATAATTTTATAGATAATAAAATTTTTGAAAAAATTAATAACTTACCCAAGACTAATTTTGTCGGCTATAATAAATTCGAAATTCAAACGAATATTTTAAAAATATTATTACCTGACGGTACTGAATTAAATTCTTCTGAGAATTATAAAGAAATTATTTTAATTTTACAAGATACTCCTGTTTATGCAAAAAGCGGCGGGCAAGAATCTGATACCGGAATAATTTCAGGCAAAAATTTTAGTGCTGAAGTTAAATTTGCAGTAAAAAATAATAATATTTTTATGCATTATTGTGAAATTAATTCGGGAATAATAAAATTAGGCGAAAAAATAAGTATAAAAATAAATCTAGACAGAAGACAAAATAATTCGAATGCGCATTCGGCAACGCATTTGTTACAAAGTGCTCTGAAAAATATATTCGGGTCTGAAGTTCATCAGCAGGGTTCTAAAGTTTATGAAAATTCGTTGCATTTTGATTTTAATTATTCTGAAAAAATCACACGTGAGCATATTTGCAAAATCGAAAAAATCGTTAATAAATATATTTGTGCGAATTTTAAATCAGAAATTTCTGAAATGAATTTGAAAGATGCAGTTGCACAGGGCGCGACGGCGATATTTAGCGAAAAATATTCAGATTTAGTCCGAGTTGTTTCGTTTGGGAAAATTTCAAAAGAATTATGTGGCGGAACTCACGTGAATTTTACCGGGCAAATTGGCATGTTTATAATAATTTCATGTGAAAGCATAGGCAAGGGCATTAAAAGAATAACGGCTTTCACAGGTGAAAAAGCGCTTGAATGTATTCAAAAATTTATGAATTATTCGATAAAATCGTGCGAAATTTTGCATACTAAAATCGAAAATTTGCCTCAAGAAATCGAAAACAAATTAAATTCTAAAATAAAACCTGAGGTTACAAAAAAATTACAGAAATCAGATTTGAATTTTTTAAGAATTAAAATTCCGGCTGCATATTTTGTTTTTGATTCTGAATTTTCAAGCGGACTTGTTAAAAATATAGCAAACGAAATTTCAGGTATTTTTTTGGCAGTGAGTTCAGATGGCAAAAGAATTTCGCTGGCTGTTAATAAAAACTTAAATTTAAATGCCAAAGAAATTTTAAATGATATTTTAAGCAGTTTAGATGGCAAAGGCGGCGGCAGTTCTGCAATAGCTTCTGGCGGAGTTAAAAATAAAAATTCTGATGAAATTATTGCGGCTTTTAAAGCAAAATTTGAAAATTTAAAATCAATAAAAATATGAATAATTTTTATTATTTAATAACAATTTTGTAATTTACAAACTTAATTTTGGATATATAGCTAGTGGTTGCAATCTTTGTATTTGAAAACAATAAAATCAGAAGTCTGCGTTTGGGAATGAATTTATCGGTAGAATTGAATTAGGGCCTTTAACTTATAACTCAGGTGTATGTTTAGAAATCGGATATGCGCTGGAACAAGAATATTCTGGTAAAAAGATAACTAGTAATGCTGTAAAGTGTGTACTAAAATTGTTGCAATTTTTAAAAGATAAGGGTATTTATGAATACAATAAGTTAAGAGCCACTGCAAAACCAGATAATAAAGCTTCCAATAAAATTTTAAATAATCTTAATTTAATCAAATCTGAAAGTCTTATCGACGACGGATACGGAAAAGAAAATGAATATTATTATAATTTTAAATAATTTATAAATTACAGCTATATATTAAAGTAATTAAAAGTTTAAACTGATTGCCTTTTTTTGAATTATATTATAAATTCTTTTGCTATATTATTTTTTACTAAAATCATAATTAGTTGTTTCTTTTTTTATATTTTTATCTTCTTTTGACCAAGTAAGAATTCCATAAATATTCATTCCAATACAAAATAAATCCAAAAAAGCCCTACCATACTGGCAGTTTTTCGAATCTATTATTAAGCACATAGTTTCGCAAATAAGCCAAAGATAAAAACAGACTGAGTTTTTTTTAATATTAAAAAACGAACCTGCTATCGAAATTATCGCAATTATCCAAGTAAAATCAAAATTCATGATTTATTTTATCCTATTGATATAATATTCCAAAATTCTAAACTTTTTTCTAAAATTTACTCGATGTCAAATAAAAAAATTTATATATTTAATTATACGCTTTTATATTTAATTGTCAAAATTATAAATTAAAAAAATATACTTATTATATTTTTTATAATATTTTGGGTAAACCTAAAAAGCCTTCGAAAACTCGAAGGCTAATTTTTTATAAAAATCAAATTATTAAAATCAAAAATATTTTTACTTATTTTGATATTTAATAAATTAATTATATATTATAATTTTATTCAAGAGACTCAAGACCAGCATATTTAGCTTGTTTATCTTTATTATTTGTCATAGAAGACACAAGGTCGCAACTTTCTTTAAAATATGGAACTTCGTTTAGGTTAGCTAGTTCAGTTTTCATTATTGATATATAAGTCTCACATTTTTTTTGTTCTTCTGGAGTTAAATTTTTTATATCATCTGGATTAGTTGCCGCTAAAGAACGTCCTTCCATTTTTGGGTGGCATAAACACCACACAGTTCCTTTGCCTAAGATTTTTCTAAAATCATCAATAGTTTTATTTACAATACGCCTCCGGTTGCCCTTAGAATCTATTTCAAATAAATTTTCATCAGTTTTTTTGCCATCTAACTGGAAATTTTTTGATTTATTTATTTTGCCGTGCGCAAAGAATATTTTTTGAGAATTAAAAAAATTAGCTGCTTTATTACTCATTAAAATTTTAAAAGGTTTTAGAAAAAGCTTACCACCTTTGACGGGAGTTTCATTATCTTGTTTTAATAATTTTTTACCTATTTCAGTTTGATTGAAATTCTTAAAATTAGGCTTTTCTTTACCTAATTCATCTATTCCCACAAAATCTAATTCACAGTTTTCAATATCAAATGCAATACAGATTTTGTTTTTTATCATTAATTTGGCGACGTCTTTTTGTATTCCAAAGTAAGCATCTTTATTTAGCGTTTTAAGCACACGGTCTCCGTATCCTAATTTTACATTTACCATAAAATTCACCTCGCATAAATATTTAAATTTATAAGAGCTAAAACTCTTATGGTTATATACTACATAATAAACATAAAAAAGTCAATTTTTTATATTGAAACTAAATGAATTAAAGATAGCAAAACAAAAAATATTGTCGAAATTTACCATTTAACTTTTTTTAAAATTAAATTGTCTAGAATAATATTTAAAAAATAATTATAATTTATAGCCAAGATCGATTTATTTTTAAATAAATATTTTTTATTATTGTAGCTGAAAATATATATAAAATTAAAATTAAAACTAAATATATAAAATAATTAATCGGCATCGAAACGAATCCAAAAAATTTCCCCCATGGAATTAGTGTTAACGTATTTAAAAATACGCAGCATAAAAGCGATACAAAAACAACTAATTTTGAAGGTCTGCTCTGAATTATAGGAATTTTAGGCGTTCTTAATATATAAGTTACTAAAATTTGTGACCAAATGCATTCTATAAGCCAGCCAGTTTGGAACATTGCCATATAAATCATTCTCATGTTCATACCCGAAAATATTCCGGAAGAAATCACGGCGTCTTTTGCAATTTCGCTGTATAATAAGCCGTTTGAAACAAATTTAGGGCAGATTATAAAATATAAGATAGCATAAGTTAGCCAATCAAAAATCGAACTTATAGGGCCATTCCAGACCATAAATTTACTTACAGATTTGGCTTCCCATTTTCTTGGAGTTCTTAAAAATTCTTTGTCGACATTATCCCACGGGATTACCATCGAAGAAATATCGCTTATTAAATTTAATAATATAAGATGCAAACTTGCCATTGGCATAAAAGGCAATAATGCACTCGCTGCCAAAACTGAAAACATATTGCCAAAATTAGAACTCGAAGTAATTTTTATATATTTTATCATGTTTGCATAAGTCTTTCGGCCTTCGATTATGCCGTTTTCGAGTACTAACAAATCTTTTTCCATTAGAATTACGTCAGCAGATTCTTTTGCGATATCAACGGCGTTTTCGACTGATATGCCTATATCAGATTTTTTCATAGCAGCTGCATCGTTAATTCCGTCGCCCATGAAGCCTACTACGTGACCGTTATCTCTTAAAATCGAAACGATTTTTGCTTTTTGATTTGGCGTAAGTTTTGCAAATACTGTCGTTTTTTCTGCTGCGATTTTTAATTCGTCATCGCTCATTTTTTCTATTTGAGAGCCTAAAAGCAAATTTTCGACTGGCAAGCCTACTTTTGAGCATATGCTTTTTGTAACTTTATCGTTATCACCGGTTAAAATTTTAGTAATAACTCCGTGTTCTTTTAAGACTTTTATGGCTTTTTTTGAAGAATCTCTCGGAGGGTCTAAAAATGCCAAAAAGCCAATAAGAGTCATATTATTTTCGTCGTTAACTTCGAATTTTTTATTTTCAAATTCTTTATTCTCAAGTTCTTGATTTTCAAGAATATTTTTTTTGGCAAGAGCGATAACGCGCATGCCTTTGGCATTCAAATCATCAGAAATTTTAATAATTTTATTTTTTATTTTATCAGTAATTTTTTCTGATTTGTTATTTAAAAACGCACTGGAACAGATACTCAGCATTTCTTCTATGGCGCCTTTAGTTATCATATATTTTTTATTATTTTCTGAAATAATTACAGAAAGCCTGCGGCGCTTAAAATCAAACGGAATTTCGTCTATAAATTTAAAATTATTATCAGAAATTTTTTTATTTTGATTTACAAAATTAATTATCGCTTTATCTATCGGATTTTTAAGTCCAGTTTGAAAAAAGCTATTAAGATAAGCATATTTGCAGACTTTATCGTCGTTTTCGCCATTTGGATTTATATAAAGCTCTAGTACTATTCTGTCTTCAGTTAAAGTTCCGGTTTTGTCAGTGCATAAAATATTCATGGCGCCAAAATTTTGAATCGAACTTAAATTTTTAATTATCGTCTTTTTTTTAGACATCGAAACAGCGCCTTGAGATAAACAAGTTGTAACAATCATCGGGAGCATCTCAGGAGTAAGTCCTATCGCGACTGATAAAGCAAAA
>JAGBNX010000025.1 GCA_017634155.1 Clostridia bacterium
ATAAGTTCGTTTGTATCTAAATCTCTTATGCCGTGTCCGAGACCAGCAAATACTTTTTTTTCTTTGTTACAAAAAGTTATAGTGCCTATTCCAGAAGAACTATCGCGAACCCAGATGCCTACTCTGAAAGTATTTTCCCCGAAAGCGGGTATTGATAAAAATGCATAGAAACTGCAGACTAATTATTCGAAAACTAAAAAATTAAGACCATTAATTGTCTAATTAGATGATTTTTTCCTGGAGTGTCACCATATTTCTTTAAATATATCGGATTTTAGCAGCACCTAATATCAAGAGTACGTAAAATCAAACATATAGAGCATCAGAATAATTTTCTTTTTGTTCAAAATAATTTTCAAAATCAAATTCTTGAGTATTTTCGTTAAATTTCATCATTATTTTTAAAATTTTATTTCTGAGAATAAAATTTTGCCAATAAATTTCGTTTATGTATGTTCTTAAAGATTTATATAATTTTTTTAAATTTTCATCTTGTGAATCTTGAGAATTAATTTTAATTTGTAAATTATTTTTTTGAAAATAATCAATAATAATTTTAGAATTAATAATATTGTGATATCTTGAAAAATTTAAATCACATGCATTTGTGCAGAATATATTATAAAATACAATCAAAAAAATAATCAAAAAATTTTGCATCTATATCACCACCATATCAAAAATTTTATTAATTATAATTATATAATATTTTCAATAAAAATTCAATATTATTTAGATATAAATTTTAATTTTTGATAATAGCATAAGACGTAAATAATTTAATTTTTTTCTGATAACTTGGATTTACTATTGCAAAAAAAAATAAACGTGCTATAATTCGGTCTTTATTATTAAAAATCACGCTTTGGCGCCGTCAAATTTGTGCTTTTTTTAAGTTAGTTTGATTTTGGCCAAGCGGAAGAAAAACTAAAAGGAGTTGTTTTTATGTCAAAAACTGTTGTATCTATGAAGCAATTGCTCGAATCGGGTGTACATTTTGGTCATCAAACCAGAAGATGGAATCCTAAGATGGCCGAGTATATTTATACAAAAAGAAACGGTATACACATTATCGATTTGCAAAAGACTTCGTACATGATTGATGAAATTTATGAAGTTGTTAAAAATTTAAGTGAAGATAATAAGACTATTTTGTTTGTCGGAACAAAAAAACAGGCTAAAGAAGCCATTCAAGAAGAAGCTTGCAGATGCGGGGCTCCTTATGTTGATTCTAGGTGGCTCGGCGGAACGTTAACGAATTTGAAAACTATACGCAAACGCATTGCAAGGCTTGAGCATATTGAAACTATGGAAGCCGACGGAACTTTGAGTTATATGACCAAAAAAGAAGCCACTCAGATTCTTTTAGAAAAAGAAAAATTAATCAAAAAATTTGGCGGAATAAGAAAAATGAAAACTCTGCCCGACGCTTTGTTCGTTATCGACCCAAAAAAAGAAGCCATTGCCGTACGTGAAGCTAAAAATTTGGGCATAATCGTTATTGCAATTTGTGATACTAATTGCGACCCGAGTGTTATTGATTACGTAATTCCCGGAAATGACGACGCCGTGCGTTCAGTAAAGCTTTTGTGCAGGACTATAGCAAATGCTATTATAGAAGGCCACGAAGGAGAAATAGCCGATGATGGGGTAAATATCGATTTTTCTGATATTCCGGAATCTGAAAACGAAGACAATAATTTAAATTTAGAATCTGATTCTAAAACAGAATAAATAATAAATAGTAAATAATAAAATAAGAACAAAAAATAATTAGTAATTATTAATAAATAAAATAATTGAACTTTATGAGGTGTAAGTAAATGTCATTTAGTGCTGAAGACGTAAAAAAATTACGCGAAAAAACTGGTTGTGGAATGATGGATTGCAAGAAAGCTTTAATGCATTCTAATGGCGACGAGAGCAAAGCGATAGATTTTTTGCGAGAAAAAGGCTTGGCGACGGCTGCTAAAAAGGCCGGTAGGATTGCTTCAGAAGGTATAGCATTTGCGATGTCAAAACCTGATGGCGGAGTTTTAATCGAAGTTAATTCTGAGACGGATTTTGTAGCTAAGAATAACGAATTTAAAAATTTTGTTAAATTGTGCGCAGAGTGCGTTTTGAAAAATAAGCCTTCAGATTTGGAGTCTTTACTTAAGGTAGTTCCTGATGGTCTGACTGATAATTTACAAAGTATTTTAAACGAAAAAATATTAAAAATCGGTGAAAACATTAAAATCAGACGTTTTAAATTTTTAGAGGGCGTTACGTCTTCGTATATTCATGCTGACGGAAAAATAGCTGTTTTAGTAAGATTCGATACTGATAGCAGTGTTTTTGGCAACGAAGTTTTTCAAAATATGTCTAAAGATATTGCGATGCAAATCGCAGCGATAAATCCTATGTATTTAAGCAAAAACGACGTTCCTGCGGACGTTCTGGAACACGAAAAAAGAATTTTATTAGAACAAGCAAAGGCTCAAGGCAAGCCTGAAAAAATCGCACAACGTATGGTTGAAGGAAGAATCGGCAAATATTTCAAAGAAAATTGTCTTTTAGATCAAGAATTTGTTAAAGATAATTCTATGACAGTATCTCAATATGTTGATAAAATTTCGTCGGCAGTTGGGCAAAAAATAAATATTTCGGGGTTTGTTCGTTATGAACGTGGCGAAGGTCTAGAAAAAAAAGACGAGAATTTTGCACAGGAAGTCTCAAAAATATTAAATTAATTTATAGCAGAGCCAAGAAATTATGTATTTTAAAAGCAATTTTGTTTTGGTGCTATCGAATTTTCTGGTTTTATTTTAATATAATTTAATATAATTAAATTGTGAATTGGGAGTATGCTTGAATTATTCCAAAAAAGTTGTAGATCATTTTTTGAATCCAAGAAATGTCGGAGAAATTCCGGATGCCGATGGTGTGGGAGAAGTTGGGAATTCTCGCTGTGGCGACATCATGAAAATGTATTTGAAAATTTCAAACGGAACTATAGTTGATGCCAAATTCAAAACTTTTGGCTGCGCGGCAGCTATAGCTACGAGTTCTGTTGCAACAGAATTAATCAAAGGCAAGACTATCGAAGATGCTCTTAAAATTACCAATAAAGACGTTATTGAATATCTCGGAGAACTTCCACCTGTTAAGATTCATTGCTCTCTTTTGGCAGAACAGTCGATAAAAGCAGCAATTAAAGATTATTGTAATAAAATTGGAATTAATTCAGAAATTATTATTAAAAATTATTGATTTTTAGTGTCTTGTTTTCAAGAATTTTTTATAGGCATTGATAAAATATATAGAAAAGGTTAGTAAAATAAAGGATGTAAAGAAATAGGAAAGATAATTTTTGAGAAAGAACGAAGTCAGCAACAATTTTTACGAGAAGATCTGGCAGTATACAGTAAAAGTATTAGATTTACCAATCAAATGCTTGTTATTTGGAATAATGTCGTAGACTGAAAATTCATTATTAGTGTAAAATTTAATATCAATATGCGAACTGTTTTCACAAATTTTTTCTAAACTTTCAGATTGTTTTTAGTTGTAAGTTACTTGATTCCAACGGCGTTGGTTGCGTAGTTTCTGAGAAGAGTGATGATAGTTCTAAAAAATTGAAGCCATTTGCTAAATTCGATATAACATCTGAAAAATCTCGTGTAATAATAGATTGGGTGTTATTGTTGATATAAAAGTTTAAATCTAATAAATATCTCAGGCGTGCTATTTTTGGTATCGTCTGATTTTTTATTTGCAAAAATAATTAATTTTTAATAGAATAAGTCTAATTTTTATTATAGGTTATTAATTTTGAAAGTAATTAATAATTTAAAAGAAATTTTTAAAAAAAGATTTAATCGCGAAAATTTTTTGGCATATATAAAAATTTTTGGTTGTCAGCAGAACGAAGCTGATGTTGAAAAAAAGTTGATTTATGTTTTTTAATCTGATACAATTAAAAACAGTGTTTTTTTAGGAGGGTAATTTTTATGAAGAAGTCTTTAAAACAAAAGCTTGCTGTGTGTTTGCTTACAGCTTCGTTCTTTAACAAGGGGAATACAGATGCCGTGAATCCGGTCGGAAGTGTGTTTAAATATGTTCTAGGAGGAGCCGGTTTAATTTTGGTTGCAGGCGCTGCGGTTGCTGCTGTGCATTGTACAAAAGATTACAGGGAAAAACAGCAAATTATGAAAATTTTTGAAAAAGTGCCAAGTGTTTACGATTTAGACGAGAAGTCACTTGGGGATATATGGGGTGATATCGAGCATGGTGACAAAGGATGTTCAAAAAGATATTTTGAAAAAGTTCTAGGAATATCTAATGGAATTTCGTTTACAGATACCAGAAAAAGTAAAGAAAAAATAGAAAAGTCTAAAGGCTGCAAATATAGCATACCAGTTTTAGCTGTGCTTGCGTCGGATCTTTGGCGTACGATAAAAAAAGATAAAAATGTTGTTTGTTTTGGTGCTGCAAGTGAGTGCTTTCGTAAAGTCGATGATCAAACTATATCATACGTTTACGCTTATGATAGGTCAGAAAAACCACTTGTTTTTACTTTTAAATTGCGCGGTTCAAACGGCGTTTGTTGCGTAGTTTCTGATAAGAGTGATGATAGTTCTAAAAAATTGAAGCCATTGGCTGCATTCAGTGTAATATCTGAAGAATCTGGTGTAATAATAAAGGGGCATTATTGTTGATATAAAAGTTTAAACTTGATAAATATCTCAGGCATACTGTTTTTGGTATCGTCTGGTTTTTTGTTTGCAAAAATAATCAATTTTTAATAGAATGAGCCTAATTTCTATTAGAGGTTATTAATTTTGAAAATAATTAATTATTTAAAAGAAATTCTAAAAAAAAGATTTAATCGCGAAAATTTTTTGGCATATATAAAAATTTTTGGTTGCCAGCAGAACGAAGCTGATGCTGAAAAAATCTGCGGATTTTTAAAATTTTTGGGATTTAATTTCACAGACGATATTTTAGTTGCTGATTTAATTTTATTTGAAACTTGTGCTGTTAGACATACGGCTGAAGAAAAAATTCTTGCGCATATCGGAAATCTTAAAAATATCAAAAAAGCAAATAATAATATTTTTATTGCTATTTGTGGCTGTATGGTCGAACAGGAAAATATTAGGAATTATATTCAAGAAAAATTCGGATTTATAGATTTAATTTGTGGCGCAAAAATTATAGAAAATTTTCCGGAATTATTTTATGAAAAATTAACCGGTAAAAAATTAAATAATTTTTGTAATATTCATGTCTCGCAAGTCTTGCAAAAAAATAAGTTTAAAGCTTGGGTTCCGATAATTTCGGGCTGCAATAATTTTTGTTCTTATTGTATTGTTCCGTATGTAAGAGGCCCTGAAAAAAGCAAAGATTATAATCAAATTTTAGATTATTGCAAAAAAATTATAAAAAACGGCAGTAAAATTATTACTTTACTTGGCCAAAACGTTAATTCATATTTTTATAATAATTTTAATTTTTCTGATTTATTAAAAGAAATAGATAATATAAACGGCGAATTTGCTATTAGATTCATGACTTCGCACCCGAAAGATTTTAATAAAAATTTAGTTGATACTCTTGCAAGTTTAAAGCATTTTAGTAATCATCTGCATTTGCCGGTTCAGTCCGGGAATAATAAAATTTTAAAGTTCATGAACAGAAAATACACTCGCGAAGAATATATCGAAAAAATAAATTATGCCCGAGAAAAAATCAAAAATTTAGTTATTACAAGTGATATAATAGTAGGATTCCCTGGAGAAACTAATCTTGAATTCGAAGACACGGTTTCGCTAATTAAAAAAATACAATTTGCTTCGATTTTTAATTTTATATATTCACCAAGAGTTGGTACTGCAGCTTTTAATATGCAAGATAATATATCGCATGACGAAAAAGTAAGAAGAATCTCGAAAATTATAAAAATTCAAGAAAAAATTTCTCAGGAGTTTTTGTCAGGTTTTGTCGGAACAAATTTAAAAGTTGTAATAGAAGAAAATTTTGCAAACAAATCGATTGCCAGAAGCAAGTCTAATTTAATCATAGAGCTCGAAGAAAAATTTAATGTTGGTGATATAATAAGTGTGAAAATAATCTCGAGCAAGCGAAATTCTTTGATCGGCAAAAAAATTTAGAAAATTTAAATTTGTATTTTTATTTTTATATTTGGAAGGTGATAAATATGGGAAGCGAAATAATCGAAATGGCAAAAGAATTAGGTGCTAAAATTCAAAAATCCAAAGAATTTTTAGATTTTAAATCTTTTAAAGAAAAAATGGATTCAGACGAAAATTTATCTAATATGCGAAAAGAATTTAATAATATAAAAGAAAATTTGAATAAAGAAATTTCACAAGAGAATTCTGACAAAGATAAAATAAAAGATTTAAGTAATAAATTAAGAGATATGTATGAAAAAATTAACGATACTAAAATCGTATGCGATTATGAAAAAGCAAAAAAAAACTTAGATTTATTAGTTAATAATATAAATAATATAATAAATGAAAGTGCACATGGAACTTTTAGCGAATCACTTTTGAGTTCGTGCAATGGTTCTTGCAGCACGTGCGACGGCTGTTGTTAGTTAAAATTTTTTATTTTAAATTTCAGAAAGATTCAGGAAAATAATAAAAAGGGAGTTACTATGAACGAATTATCACCTATGATGCAGCAATATTTTGAGGTAAAAAATAAGCACAAAGATGAAATAGTTTTTTTCAGGCTTGGAGATTTTTATGAGATGTTTTTTGACGACGCAGTTTTAGTGGCAAAAGAACTTGATTTGACTTTGACTGGCAGAAGCTGCGGTTCTAATGAACGCGCTCCGATGTGCGGCGTGCCTTATCATAACTGCGAAAGTTATATTGCGCGTCTTATTGCCAAAGGCTACAAAGTC